>JANNEJ010000088.1:0-1823 GCA_031378585.1 Acidobacteriota bacterium
GGTCAGCGTGGTCTTGCCGGCGTCGGGGTGCGAGATGATCGCGAAGGTGCGGCGGCGGGCCACTTCGGTCTTGAGCCGGGCGTCAACCTCGGCGCGCGTGTCAATGGGCTGCGTCGATGCGTCCACAACTACTCTCCGGCCCACAGGGTCTTGATGGGATAACGACGCAGGACCCGATCCGCTCGGACCGTCCACATTTTAGCTCGGTCTGATGACCTGAATGGTCGTTCGCGCGCCTAGTCGCGGGGGTTGGTCGCGAAGATCGAGAGCTCGGGGGTGAAGCCCCGGTCGTCCATCTCGAGCACCGCCTTCACCGCGTGCGCGATGTCTTCGGCGTGCAGCTTGCTCGGGTTGTCCTTCTGGGGCAGGCCGGCCGTGTCGAAAAACGGCGTCACCACCTCGCTGGGATTGATGAGGAACACCCGGATGTTGTGCGCCCGCAGTTCGCCGCGCCAGCACTCGGTCATGCCCCGCAGCGCGAACTTGCTGGCGTAATAGGCCGTGCCGTTGGGCGCGCCGCGCGTGCCGGCCGTGGAGGCGATGTTCACGATGTTGCCGCGTTTCCGCTCGACGAAGTGGCGGGCCGCCTCGCGGCCCATCAGCATCGGGCCAGTCACGTTGGTGCCAAACACGCGCTCGAAGCTCTCGAGATCCTGCGCCACCAGCGCCTTGAAGACACCGATGCCGGCGTTGTTCACCAGGATGTCGAGATGGCCAAACGCCGCCACCACGTCGGCCATCGTGCGCTGCACATCGGCTTCCTTCGACACGTCCGCGCGGATCGCATGCGCGCCGATGGTTGCGGCCGCCCGGGCGAGCTTGTCCTGGTCGCGACCGGTGATGGCCACGCGCGCGCCCGCGTCGGCGAGTGCCTTGGCGATGCCGAAGCCGATGCCGCTGCTGCCGCCGGTGACGAGTGCGGTTGCTCCGTTGAGGTTCATGGCCCCAGTGTACTGCCCCGCGGCGCACCCACCGTCGGCGCAACTGCCCGCCGCGCTACTGCCGTCCGGAGCTTGACACCGCCACCGGCGTGAGCGTGCTCGTCTTCTCGGCCACCGACTCGACCTTGCCGCGCGAGTAGGCCACGGGGAAGTAGCGGCCGCGTGCCCATAGCTCGAACAAGTCGCGGTAATGCGGGCTGTCAGGGTCGCCCGACTGACCGGGCGTGTTCACCCCCACGGTGTTGTCCCAGTTCTCGGTGTCGGCCACGATCTTGAGCGAGCCTCCGGAGTTCTGGTTGTCCTGCCCGCCGGTAGCACTCACCGTCGTGCCGTCGCCGCCGCGCGGGAATGGCCCCACTTCGAGCTTCTTCTTCATCTCGGCGTTGACCGCGTCCGAGAGCGGATGCTTCAGCAGCGCGTGGTGCAGCTTGTCGTCGCCCCACTTCCATGCCGCCATGTCGGCACCAAAGCGCGCCGTCACGTCCGCCACGCCTTGTTCGAAAGCCGCCACGACGAGCGCGTCCCGGGCCTTGGTGGGCTCGGCCCCGAAACGCCCATCCGGGGCCCAGAGCCAGTCGATGATGCGCTTGGTGCTGATGATCCGCCCCGGTACTACGGCGCGTGCCGAGGCTGGAATGGCCACCTCGCGCACGGCGGTGAAGAGGCGACGCGTGAAGAGCTCGTAGACCGCGGCGGCTGACGAGTTCTTGTCGAGCACGAAGTCCCACGCCAGTACGGCGTCGCGTGCCTTCGCCGCGGCCGGATTGGCGATTGTGAGGTCGCGTAGCAGCGGCACGATCGTGCGCGCGGCAATCGACAGGTCGTCGTTCTGCAGCCGCGTCATCTCGGCCACGTTGAAGCGCCGGCCCGATCCGAGCACCT
>JANNEJ010000110.1:0-1572 GCA_031378585.1 Acidobacteriota bacterium
ACCGCCGCCCCCTCCGCCGCCCCCCCCGCCGCCCCCGGCTGGCGCGTTCGGCGTGCGGAACGCCGCCCATGCCGACCGAGGACTCTCGATCGCGCCGTTTGTGGCGTAGGCGCGCCAGTAAAGCGTGGTGGCATACGGTGCCGCGTTTGCGGCGGCCATCGACGTCGTGCCGGCCGAGCCCACGCCCGCGCTGAGGACGACCGAGACGACCGACGGATCGGGCTGGAGGCCAATCTCGACGCGGTAGATGACGGGACCTGCGGGTCCAGAGATCCGGCCGTTGCGCACGACAAACGCCGGCGTCAGCGAGTCGATCTGCCCGAGTGGCGAGGCTGGCACGGGCGTTTCGATGACCACCGGCTCGGAAATCATGAAGCTCGCGGCGGCGGAGTAGGGGCCGGTATTGGCGCCGTCAAACGCGCGGGTGCGCCAGTAATAGGTTCCGCCTGCTCCGAGCGTCTGGGTGAGACGGTAGGTCGTACGCCCATTGGGGCCGGGTTCAAGGCGATCGGCCTGGTGCAGCACCTGGCCGAATCCAGCATCGGCCGCCAGTTGGAACTGCAGGAAGAGCGGCCGCACGCCGCTGGTTCCCGCGTTCTCGATCAGGAAGGTGAGTGGTTGCTGCGCGCTTTCGAGGGCCTGGCCGACAAACGGCTCGAGCGGCTTGGGGGCGGTGATAGCGACGCCCGGAATCGGCCCCGCGATGTCTGGACTGAGTGGATTGGCGGACTTGGTCTGCTGACAGGCGGCGGTCACCAGTGTCAACAGGCCGATTCCCACGGCTCGAACGACGGACATAGATACTCTCCCTGAAAAGGACGACCAGCAGCATGCTGCGGCGGCCGCCGTGGGAGTTCGGGGGCGTGGCCGAGCTGCGTGCTCCAGTTTCCGCACTTATCGGCGGCAAGTGCACAGGACTTTACACCCTGGGTCGATCCGGGCACCGCCGTGCCGGGCTGTGAGGGGGCTGGCCGCCGCGCGCCTCAAACACCGGCTCAGTGTCGGCGGAGCAGGAATAGCGCACCGCCGCCGAGCGAGAACACCATGATGAGCGCCGTGCCGAGCAGCGAGACCGCGACCCCGGCCTCGACCCCCAGCCCGAAGCGCACGAAGAAGAAGCCAAACACCGCCTCGCGCACCCCGAACCCGTTGATCGACACCGGAGCCATCTGCACGGCCAGCGCGACCGGCACGAGCACACCGGCCATCACGACCGGCAGGGGAATCGACAGGCTGCGCGCCGCCAGCGCATAGAACACCACGATGACAAGCTGCACGACCACGGCCCCGGCGAGCGCCCCGACAAGCGACGAGGGCTGCGATCGAAAGCGGCCCAAGGCGTCCTGGAGCGTGGTCAGACGCTCGAGTATCCAGGGGTGGCCTACGGCGCGGAGCGGGCTGAGCAAAGCGTCGAGCAGACGTGGCGCCACAAAGAGCGGAACACACACAGCCAGGGCAGCCAGCGCGCCCACCTCGAGCCACCCGGTGCCGGGGATGTCCACGCCGAGGGTGCGCGCGCCGACGGCGCCGGCCGCGCCGACGGTCAGCAGCGCAAAGGCGCCGAGGACACGG
>JANNEJ010000137.1:0-3749 GCA_031378585.1 Acidobacteriota bacterium
CATTTGTCGCCGTCAACTGCGCGGCGCTGTCAGACGACCTGGTCGACGCCGAGCTCTTCGGGCACACGAAGGGCGCCTTCACGGGGGCGGCCCTCGAGCGTCGAGGTCTCATCGAAGAAGCGCACGGCGGCACGTTGTTTCTCGACGAGGTTGCCGAGTTGTCGCCGCGCGCCCAGGCCAAGCTGTTGCGAATGCTGCAGGAAGGCGAAGTGCGCCGTCTCGGTGAGAACGCGACGCGGCGGGTCGATGTCAGAGTGGTCTCGGCCACCAACCGCCCGCTGCGCGAGGAAGCCGCCGCCGGACGATTCCGTCACGACTTGCGCTTCCGTCTCGATGTCGTGCGCCTGGTCGTGCCGCCCCTGCGCGACCGGCGCGATGACATCAGTGTGCTCGCCGAGCACTTCTGGCGCCAGATGATGCATCGATTGCGGCGCAACGCGCGGCTCGCGCCGTCGCTCGTTGCTCTGCTGACCGCACACGACTGGCCGGGCAATGCGCGCGAACTGCAGAATGTGGTGTCGGCCATTGCCGCCGCCGGGCCGGCACGCGGCCTCGTCGTGCCCGACGACGCCCGCGTGGTGTGGGAGGCCTCGCGCCCCGTCGCCGGGACCTCACTCGGCGAGGCCCGCCGGTCGTTCGAGGCCGGCTTCGTGCGCGCGGCGTTCGCCCGCTGCGGCCACCGGCCAAGCGCCGTGGCTCGCGAACTCGGTGTGACCCGTCAGGGACTGGCGAAGCTCACGGTGCGGCTCGGGCTCACCCAGGGTGGCCGCGAATCGCCCCTTCAGCGCGCCATGTAGAGTGCCACGGCGTCGCTCGCATGCTGCTGACCGGCGGTTGGCGCGTGGCCAGGCCGTACCGGTGGAGGCGAGGGTCAGGGCCGCGCGTCGAGCGTGCGCTTCAGCGCCAGCAGGCCGGCGTGGCCCGGCTCGAGCGCCAGCCCCTCGGCCGTGATCTCGCGCGCCCGCTCGTAGTGGCCACGGCTGGCTTCTGCCTCGGCCTCGCGCTGCAGGAGCGGCGCCGACGGGCCGAGTTCCACAAGGGCGCGCTCGTACCAGTACACCGCGCCGTGCGGGTCACCGACGCGCATCGACAGCTCGCCAATGCGTGGGGCCACGACTCCGGCCGCCGGCGTGCCCGCCACAAGCGCCGCATACCGCACTAAGACGTCGCGCGCTTCGAGCAGTTCCGCACGTCGCACGAGCACGTCAGCAAGCGCCGCGTATGACTCGACCGGCGCCGGCAGTTGCGCGATGGCTGCCCGCAGGTCGCGTTCCGCGCCAGACAGATCACCGGCGCGCAAACGCGCGCGGCCAAGCCACGTCAACGTGTCTGCGGCTGGCTCGCCCGCGGCCGCGGCGCGCACCAGCGCGGCCAGCGCCTTGTCGAGCGACACACGATCGCCGCTGCTCTCGGCGACCCCCAGCCACACCCGGCCGAGCGCGGTGAAGACCAGGGCCGACTCGGGGAATCGTTCCGCCGCCCGGCCGAGCGCCAGCACGGCGGCGTCGTGCCGACCCGCGCGTGCGTAGGCCGTGCCCACCGCCACGGCACGTTCAGGCCGTTCGGGCTCGAGTGCGGCCAGAGCCATCAGCTCGTCAACCGCGCGCGCCACTTCGCCCCGGGACTGCAGCAGTTCGGCCCGGGCCTCGCGGGCAGCGAGCATCCCGGGTGACAACCTGGTCGCCGCCGTGAGGGCGCTCAGCGATTCGTCCATTCGCCCGGCATCTCGCAGGCTCAGCCCCAGCAGGTAGTGCGCCTCAGCCAAGGTCGGCACGAGCACGACGGCCCGGCGCAAGGGCTCGATGGCCGCCTGGGCGCGGCCTTCGCGATATCTGGCCACCGCCAGCTTGTAGTGAACCTCCGCCTGCCGGTCATCCAGTGACAGGCTTTGCTCGAATCCTTCGGCGGCTCGGGCGTAGCGCTGGAGCCCCAGGTTCACGTCGCCGAGCCACTCGAACACCCGCGGGGCCGTGGCATCCAGCTCGGAGGCCCGGCGCAGGTCGCGCAGCGCCACCTCGGGTTCGTCTCGCTGGCGGTAGGCGAGGCCGCGCTTCAGATGAGCCGCCATGGAGTCAGGCCTGAGGGTGATGGCGCCCGTATAGGCCTCGATCGCGCCGGCCAGGTCGGTGGCCGCCAGAGCCGCGTCTCCGGCCACGACCAGGCGCGCGTACTCGCGCTCGTTCCGCAGCGATACGAAGGCCAGCACGGCCCCGACGGTGACGGCGAGCGTCAGAACCAGTGCCACGGGCCACCCGAAGAACTTCAGCACAGCACGATGGTAGCAATTACTGGGAACTATCCGCGGCGGCCGGGTTCTAAGCTGGTACGCGCCGGGCCACGAGGGGAGTGCTACACTGCCATGGGACCTTTCCCCGATACCTCGACTGTGAAGGACGCACGCGCACTCGGTTGGAGCGATGTCGGCACGGATGAAGCCGACCTCATACGGCGCTGCGGAGCGTCGGACGAGGCGGCGTGCGCCGATCTGGTGGCGACCCACGAGCGCATGGTCTACCAGCTGGCGTACCACCTGCTCGGCAACCGGGAAGAGGCGCTCGACCTTTCGCAAGAGGTCTTTTTGCGGGTCTTCCGCACCCTCGGCGCCTTCCGCGGACAGTCGGCGTTGCGGACGTGGATCTACCGCATTGCCATCAACCAGGCCCGCAATCGTCAGCGCTGGTGGCGCCGTCGCCGTCAGGCCGATCAGGTGTCGCTCGACCAACACGTGCTCGACCACGGCGAACTTCCGCAACCCGGCGATGCCGTCACCCCAGACCGGCTCCTCGCCCGGAAGGAAGCCGCCGCCCGGTTATGGGTCGCGCTCGAGCGCCTGCCGTTTGACCAGCGCACGGCGGTCGTCCTTCGCGAGTTCGACGGACTCAGCTACGAAGAGATCGCCTTCTCACTCGACATCGCGGTGGGCACGGTGAAGTCGCGGCTCACGCGGGCCCGCCAGGCCCTGCGGACGGATCTCGCGGAGACCCGGGCATGATGCTCGTGGCGTGCGACGGCGTGCGGGAGCATCTCGAGTCGTACCACGACGGCGAGTTGCCGCTCGACACGCAACTCCTGGTGCGCGGGCATCTCGACGAGTGTGCCGGGTGCGCCTGCGAGTCGGCAGATCTCGTGCGCCTGCGGCACGCGCTGCGGGATGTGCCCGTGCTGACACGCGCGCATGCGGCGCGTCCCCCCGAGGGCTGGACCAGCGGCGTGCTCGAACACGTCAGAGTCGAACGCGAGCTCTCGTGGCAGACCTGGCTGCTCACGGTCTTCGATGACATGCATCTGGTGTGGCCAGCCATTGGCGCAACCGCGGCCGTCCTCGTCTGCCTGTTGGCCTCGGCCGAGGTGATGCAGGCCACCAACGAACAGCGGCCAGATTCCCTGGCCGGCATCATTGGGTATCTGGCCAGTCCTGGCTCGAATGGCAATCCCGCCCGGCTTGACGGCTTCACGATGATGCCGCGACGTTACGACTCGTCAGAGGCGTGGCCGGTGGCGTCGGAAGACGCGGTGCTGGCCTTGTCGGCCGTCGTCACGCGCGAGGGCCGCATACAGAACATCGAGATGCTGGCCGCCGAGCAGGCGCGCGCGCTGAGGGTGCGACCCGAGGTGGTGCTGGCGATGATTGACGCCGCGTCACGGGCACAGTTCGAGCCGGCGCGCGCCGGCGGCGCGCCAATCGCCGTGAGCATGGTGTGGCTGCTGGCGCAGACGACCGTGGTAGGCAGCGCCGCCGACGTGGAGCG
>JANNEJ010000184.1:0-3644 GCA_031378585.1 Acidobacteriota bacterium
CCGGGC
This sequence comes from Acidobacteriota bacterium, assembly GCA_031378585.1. Classification (GTDB taxonomy): domain Bacteria; phylum Acidobacteriota; class Vicinamibacteria; order Vicinamibacterales; family UBA2999; genus CADEFD01. Next base: position 7 of record JANNEJ010000184.1, read on the forward strand.
AGCGACGGTGCCGCCGCGGCGCCGACGCGAGATGATCGGGGGACCGACCGAGGCCGGCCGTCGGCCGTCGCCGTGGCATTCGGCGAAGCCGCTCCCGCCGACGACGACACCGACGACGAGCCGCTGCCCGAGCACATGGCCCACCGCGGAGCCCGCTTCCAGCGTCGCCATCGACTGCAGGGCCAGTTCCTGCTGTACGGCGGCCGGATCGACCCGGGCAAGGGTTGCGAGGAACTACTGGAGTACTTCACGAGCTACAAGGAACAGGCCGGCGACGCCGACCTGGTGCTGATGGGCGTCAAGCTGATGCAGCTACCCGAGGTGCCGTGGGTGAAGTTTGCGGGCCTGCTGTCGGAGCGCGAGCGGCTCGAAGCGCTCGAAGCCGCCACCATCGTGGTCGTGCCGTCGCCGCTCGAAAGCCTGTCCCTGCTGGCGCTCGAAGCGATGGCCGTGGGCACACCGGTGCTCGTCAACGGTCACAGCGACGTGCTCGTGGAGCACTGCCGGAAGAGTAATGCGGGGCTGTGGTACGACAACCGCGACGAGTTCGTCGATGCGGCAAAGCTTCTGCTGGCCGATGACCGGCTCCGCCGCACCATGGGCCGCAACGGCAAGGAATACGTGAAGCGGGAGTACCGCTGGGACGCCATCATGGCGAAATACGACCGGTTGCTGACGGCCGTGCGCCAGCGCTGACGGAACGCACCTCGGCTCTCAGCAGCTGCGGGTCTGCCCTCGGGTGGACGCGGCATCTCCCTTCGGATCACCTTCGCTCCGCGATGGCGGGACGTCCTGCCGCGGAGAGGAACGACGCCCGAGACCACGGAGGGTTGCGATCGCCCTTTAGCCGAGCGGCGGCGGCAGCAGCGACAGCAGCTTGTCGTCGTCGTGGGAGCGCACCGCGCTCACGGTGTCGAAGATGATGGTCTGCTTGCCGGCGAGCGAATACGGCGTCCAGGCCAGCCCCGGCTGTGACGGGTTGCCCGTGCGAGCGAAGTTCACCCAGGCCTGCGACACCGTGTCCTGCAACGCGAGCGCCGATGCCACGCCGCCCGTGGCCAGCCGCATGTGCGGCTCGTTCAGCGCGTGAAACACAAACGCGAGCTCCGAACAATGGAACGCCGTGACGCCGCCATTGACCTGATACTCGTAGGTGAACAGGTAGTTGTAGGTTGGCGCCGTGGCCTTTTCCAGTCTCTCCGCGAGCCCACACTTCATGCCGGGCCGGAACAGGTTGTCCAGGAACACCACGTCCTGCACCTTCTTGCCCGGATACACCTTCCTGAATTCCGCCACCACCGCGTCCTTCTTGGCGCCGAAGGCGGCGGTCACGCGATCCTCGACCTGCTTCTCCGTCCACTCGTTCTTTGGGACGTCCACCTCCGACAGATTGCTGTTGAACTCGCTCATCACAGTACCGGCGATGAAGGGGATCGACGCGGCCCAGTCGCAGAATTCGCGCAGGACGTACACATCGTCTGCGATGGGATTCCAGTCGAGGCTGCGGCCGAGTTGCTTGCCCACGGTCTGGTTGGCGGCGATGCCCGCGGCCAGCAGTTCGCCGTAGGGCACCTTCTTCACTCTGTCCATCTGGCGGCCATCGAGGCCGAGGCTCTTGAGCGTCTCAGCGGCCATCGCCTGCTGGCCCTTGATGGTGTCAGCAGGGTTCGTCCCGCGGTAGCCACACCGCCGCTTTCGGCGATCACCTTGTGGAACAGGCCGTGTTGCGGGAATTGGCGTATGGCGCGCCATACGCGGACACATCCTGCGTGCCGATAATGTTGAGCCGGTGATTGACGCTGACCACCACCACGTCGCCGAACTCGCTCAACGACTTGCCATCGTAGGCGTAGGATTCCATCGACGATCCGTTGACGAAGCCACCGCCGTGCATCCACACCATGACCGGCTTCCTCGTCGTCACCGCCGTGCTCGGCGTCCAGATGTTCAGGACCTGGCAGTGTTCGTTCTCCACCCAATAGCGATGCGGGTTGACGAAATCGTCGCGGCCCACCGTGGTTTGCGCCGGGTGCGGACAGACTGGCCCCCACGACTGCGCGCTCTTGATCCCTTGCCACGACGTGACGGGCTTCGGCATTTCAAAGCGTTCCGCTGCCGCATAGGGGACGCCGAGGAAGGTCAGGATGCCGCCGTCTCTGAAGCCGCGGAGTCTGCCGCCTTTGACGGCGACAACGGGTGGGTGCAGGTTCGGGGAGGCCGTCGGCGCGGCCGGGCGTGGCGGCTCCTGTCTTCGGTGTGTCCTGCGCGCTTGCGCCGGTGGCGACCACCGCACCTCCCGCCAGTGCCAGACCACGCGTCAGCAGGCTGCGGCGATTGATCCGGTCCGAGGTCGGCGAATGATTGGCCATAGATTGCTCCCTTTCGAGACACGCTCCATCGCCCTTATCTCTTGGCCCGCGGTCTGCGCTCGGATGGAGGTTCGGCTGGAGCGGGAAGACTCGGGACCGGGACGGCCACGACGGTCAACCCGTCGATGCCCGTGAAGTCTTTCGGGTTGCAGGTATACAGCGGCAATCCGTTCGCGAGAGCTGTCGCTGCGATCATGACGTCATACGCACGCGGTTTGACGGCGCGGCCGCTCCGCCGCAGCGCCAGCGCGACGCGGCCAAACGCCCGCGCCGCGGGAACGTCGAACGGAAGCGGGTCGAAATCCGATTCGGCTTGCTGCACGTGTGATTGACGCGCCGCTCGTTCCTCGTCCGTCAGGGCCAAGAGGGGGCCCACGGATAACTCGGCGAGTGTCACTGTCGTGATAAGAGGCTCCACCGGAAGGAGGTCTTCATCCTGGATCCTCGTCAGCAGGATCAGCGTGCTCGTGTCGAGCACACCGCGGTCGTGGCGCCCTCGCGCGCGCTTCGTCACAGCGACGAGTCCAGTGCCCTATCAATATCCGCCCTCAGTCGCACAGCATCGACGTGCGCCAGGCGACGCCAGCGACCCAGAAGCACAGAAGCGCGGACCGGACGTCTCGACAACGGTCGGAGCTCGGCTATGGCGTGTCCATCGCGGGTCACCGTAAGGGCCTCGCCTCGGGCGACGCGATCGAGAACCCGGCCGCCGCTATTTCGCAGCTCTCGGACTGTGACTTCAGCCATGCCCCAGAGTATCACCGGTGAGACCGTCGAACAACGAGGGCGAAGCCATGTGCCTTCAATAGACCGCCTCCTTACGCCGGTCAACTCCTGCAAAACGGCGAAGGGGCGACCGAACTCGCTCAGCGCGAGTCCTCTGGACACAGACACCGGGGAGACGCGCCGCGGTCGGGTGGGCGCGGTGTCTTCTGACGGCGAACTCTGAGCACCGCCTGCACTGGCGGTCCTCCGTGATCTTGTGTGCAGTTCCTCTCCGCCGCTGGACGTCCCGCCAAGGCGGAGCGAAGGTGAGCCGGAGGAAGATACCGCGGCCGCCTGGCTGCGGCTCAGCGAGCGCTAGGCGGCATGAGAATCACGACGGTCGACGTCAGTCGGCGTCGGACACGACCGGCTCGAGCGTGCCGGGGTCGCTCGCGGCCGCGCCACTGCCGCTCGCGGCCTTCTTCCGGCGCGGCCGGATGTCGTACCGCTTGATCATCTCGTTGAGCGTGGTTGGCTTGATGTGCAGCAGTTCGGCGGCGCGCT
>JANNEJ010000190.1:0-4904 GCA_031378585.1 Acidobacteriota bacterium
GTGGCTGATGGCCGGCTTCTCACCTGCGGCGCTGGCGCAGCCGCAGCCGCAGCCGGCGCCAGACATCGAGGCCGTGACCTTCGACGAGGCCGTGCAGCGGGCGATGGCCAGCAACCTTACCGTGCAGCGCGCCTCTACCGCGGTGCTCGGCGCCGAAGCCTTGCTGATGCAGGCGCGCGCGGCCGTGCGTCCTGGTGTAAGTGGCAGCGTCGTCACGACCCTGCTCGACGCCGAACGCGGGTTTGACGGGAATGTGGTGACGCCGCGCACGCAGGTGGCGTTTGGCGGCTCGGCCGACCTGCCGCTGCTGGCCTCGGCGCAGTGGGCGGCCCGGGCACAGGCCGCCGACCAGGTGGCGATTGCGCAGATGTCGGTGGATGACGTGCGGCGCCAGGTCGGCGTGGCCGCTGCTGAAGCGTATCTGGCGGTCGTTGGGCGCAAGCGTCAGGTCGAGGTGACCGAGCGCGACCGCGACACGGCGAAGGCGCAGCTCGACTACGCGACGGCCCGGCGCGAGGGCGGCGTGGGGAGCCGGCTCAACGAAGCGCGCGCGGCGCAGGAACTGGCCGTGGATGAGGAACTGGTCGAGCGTGCCCGGCTCGCGCTGCAGCTTGGACGCGAGGCGCTGGGCCTGCTGCTTGCGGTGGACCGTCCCGTGGACACCGCCGGGGAGCCCGCTCTCGAGACGCCGACAGACGATGGCCCCGCGTGGCTGTCTGGTCGCACCGACATCCGGCTGTTCGACGCGCGCCTCGATGCCGCTGGCCGGGTCGTGGCCGACAGCTGGCGCGACTGGGTGCCCACGGTGAGCGCGTCGTTCCAGCCGCTGCTTCTGGCGCCAGCCGGGTTATTCCAGCCCGCAGGCACCTGGCGCGCAGTGGTCAGCGCGTCGGTGCCGCTGCTCGACGGCGGACAGCGCCGGGCGACCAGGGCGCGCCGCGAGTCGGACGTGGCGCTGTTTGCGGTGGATCGTCGTGACGGCGAACTGCGCGCGCGGTCCGACGTCCGCGTGGCGCGCACGTCGATTGCCGGGGAAGCGCGCGCCCTGAGGTACGCGCGCGAGGCCTCGTCGCACGCGGCCGAGGTACTGCGCATCACCGATGTGGCGTTCCGCGCTGGGGCCACGACGAACATCGAGCTGGTCGACGCCCAACGCCGCGCCCGCAATGGCGAACTGGCCGTGGCGCAGGCGGAAGATCGGGCCCGTCTGGCCCGGCTGGCGCTGCTCGTGGCGCTCGGGCAGTTCCCGCGCTAAGCGCTTGTTCGAGTCCCCGGGGCTGGGGGCTGGGGCGTGAAGATGGCTCGCAGCCCAGAACCCGGTTCTCCGCGTTACACTACCGCCATGTCCAGGCGGGTGGTCCGCGGCGGATGGTGGCGGGGCGCAGCCCTGGTGGCATGGATTGCCGCTGGTGGCCTCGCCGCGGGTCCCGATCCGAGCCACTCAGTCGCGAAGGCCGAATCGTTTGCCGTGCGCGCGGTGGACGTGTCGGGCAAGCGCCATCCCATCGCCACCTTCGATGGTCGGGCCTGGCTCGTGGACCTGCCTCCCCGGCTGGTGGGGCCTCCGGCGCCAGACCCGCCGGCGATCGTCGGCCTCGAGACCAGCGAAGGGGTGCCCGTCTCAACCGTGCGCGTCTATGCCGCAAGCGGCGAGCCCTGGCGCTGGGCGCAGCGCGTTGTGGAAGACCTGGCCGCGCAAACGGCTGCCATCGGCGAGCGCCGCGTCACCGAAGTGTCGATGTACGTGCCGGCCGGCGTTGGCGCAAGCGCGGTCTATGTCGACCTCACCGTGCGCACGCCAGACCCTCGCTGGCAGGGCGCCGTCGTCGGCGCCTGGGTGCTGCCCATCGAAGGTGGAGAACCTGTGCTGCTCGGTGCCCGGCCCGTCCGCTTTCGCAGCTACGAGGAGTTCATCCGCATTCCGCGCCGGCATCCACTGGGCATCGCCGTGGCGGGACCCGGCGGGGTGCAGACGTGGGTGATGTACAACCGCGCCACCACGGGCGACACGTTCGAACTGGCAGGCGTGAGCCGGCGCGGCTTGCAAGAACACCCGCCGATTCCGCGCGGCGCGTCGTAAGCCGGCGCCTACTGCACGGCGGTCAGTTCGACATCGAACACCAGCGTGGCGTTTGGTGGGATTGCATTTCCCGCGCCAGCCGATCCGTAGGCGAGGTCCGGCGGGATGACGAGCCGTCGCTGTCCGCCCACGCGCATGCCTGGAATGCCCTGCTGCCAGCCCCGAATCGGCTGAGGCGGCCCTCCGCCTAGGGCGAACGGGAACACGCCACCGTCAAATCGCGTCCCCTTGTTCTCGGGGGCCGACGTCGAATACAACCAGCCGACGTATGCCACCGTCACGGTGCGGCCGCTCGTGGCGTCGGCCCCGGTCCCGATGCGAATGTCGATGACCTGGAACGGCACGTTGACCGTGGGAGCGGTGGGGGAATCGTTGCCACCGCCGCAGGCGGACGCGCCGGCAGCGAGCATCAGGACGACAGCGAACGAGGAGATTCTGGACATGGAATATGGTCTGCGGGAAGTCAGCCGGCGTGGCTCTCTCAGTATACCGGCGGGAGCGGCTCCGGTGTGGGGCAGAGCCAGATGTCGCGGACCAGCAGTTCGCCGGCAGGACACGGCCGATAGGTGACCAGTGGCACGGGCCGTTCTGCGGCGCGTCGCGCGTAGTCATCGATGCGGTGCACGTCGATGGGCGCGACGATCAGGCGTTCCTGGGACCTGAAGCTGAGGATGTAGCCAAGCCGGTACTCTCCCCAGAGCGTGTGGATGCCCCGGGCCTCGAGCGCGCGCACCGCGTCGCCGCGGTAGTCGGGCCAGTGCCCGGCGCGAATCTCTCGACCGAGCGCGGCGTAGTCACCGGCGTTGAGGGCCGTCCACATCACGGTGGCGGTGACGAGGCCCGCGCGCACGGTCTGGTGCCGCGATGCGAGACCGGCGGCGAGGGCCCCGACGGGGAGGAACACGGCCAGCAGGTTGTAGCGCAGTGACAGCGGCGAGATGTTCGAACAGGCCACGAACCCGTACACCACCGTGGAGATGGCCCCGACGAGCAGCAAATAGCCCGGCAACCACGTGCCCGGGATGCCCGTGGGCTCGTCACGACGCACTGGTCGGGCCCCTGCGAGGCCACTGACGACACCCACTGCCGTGATGGCCAGCACCCACAGGGCCACGCCAGGATTGCCCTGGCCCATCCCGGAATTGACCCCCGCATCGACCATCGGCCCGGGCAGGCCGCCCACGATGAATGGCGCATGCTCGGTGACCAGGGCGCGCGCGCGGGTTGGCCACGTCGACGGGGCGACACAGACTTGCGCACCGATGGCGCCGCGCACCGACAGATCGAGCATACGCGTCTCGGCCTTCGTGCCTGGCCCGAACATCGCCCCGTACGGGCGCACGGCCTGCACCGCCGTCTGCGCCACGACGACCAGCAGCGCCGCGATTGCCCAGTGACGCACCATGGCCGACGTGGGCCCGCGATGGTGCCAGAGCCCGAGAAGCCCGAGCGCGAGGGCCGCATAGAGCGACAGTTCCCGGTGTGCCACGAAGAGCCCGAGAGCCACGCCGAACAGCCACATCCGGTCACGCAGCACCCACAGCACGAGCGTGTAGAGCAGCGGCTCGATGTTACCGCCCATGGCGTCCATCAGCCGCACGCCCGGTACGACCGGCGGCAACGCGAGCGGCAGCGACGCGATGAGCGCGAGGCCGGCCGACAGCTCTACGTCGCGACGCAGCCGCCACATCAGCAGCCACGCGGCCAGGGCGTTCATGACCAGCAGCGGCAGTTTCAGCGCGACTTCGGTGGGACCGAGCACCCACATCACGGGCGCGGCCAGGTAGGCCTCCACCGCCAGCAGATAACTCTGTCCGTAAAAGAACACCGGGAAGGCGCGGCCCTCGCTGATGTGCTTGGCCATCAGTCCGACCACTGCCTGGTCGGCATCGAAGCGCACGCCTGGCGCCATGAAGGGCAGGCAGCGTGCCGCGGTTGCCACGACTATCACCGCGACGCATAGCAGAAGCCTGACCCTGGGTGACACGACGCGCGATCATACAATGCGCCCGCCAGCCGCTCGTGCGCCCCAAAAAGGAACGCGGCGGGGAACTATGGTTCCCCGCCGCGTGCAGTTCGAAAGCTGGCGAGCCCTAGCCCCCAGTCCCTGTCACTTGATGAAAAGCATCTCGCGGTAGGTCGGCAACGGCCACGTCGTGTGGGGCACCATCAGTTCGAGTGCGTCGCCTAAGTCGCGCAGCCGTCCCATGGCCGGCACCACCTTGTCGCGCATGAACTTCGCGTGCTTCTCGACAGAGGGCGCGGCATGGTCGAGCAGCGCTTCGAGGCCATCGGTCTGCACGCGGAACTGATCGATGGTCTTCACGATCTTCCCGAGCAGCTTCTTGCCTTCCTTGCTTGCGCCGCCGGCCTGCTTCACGGCCACGACACTGGCCGCCACCGCGCGCTGGTAGTCGAGCGCGGCGGGCAGGATGTAGCGGTTGGCCATCAGCGTCATGAGCTGCGCTTCGACGTTGATGGTCTTGTTGTAGGTTTCGACGTTCACCTCGTAACGCGCGTGCAGTTCGCGTTCGGTGAGCACCTTGAACTTCTCGAAGGCCTTCACCGCCACCGGCGACATGATCTCGGGCAGGGCATCCACGGTGTTCTTGTGATTGAGCAGACCGCGCTTGGCGGCTTCCTTCTGCCACTCCATCGAGTAGCCGTTGCCGTTGAAGATGATGCGCTTGTGCTTCTTCAGCGTGGCCTTGAGCAGCGCCGCCACGGCGTCTTCGATCGCAACGCCCTTGGCCACTGCCTCCTCGAGCTGGCCGCACATGAAGTCGAGCGATTCCGACACCGCCACGTTCAGGCAGGTGGCCGG
>JANNEJ010000206.1:0-5391 GCA_031378585.1 Acidobacteriota bacterium
AGGAGGTTACGGTCCGCGTCGACGCGAGTGGGTTGTCCGACCGCGGGCTCAGGCGGGCCGGCAACGAGGATCATTTCCTCGTGGCGCAGATCGACCGCACGTGGCGCACGCTGCAGACCAACATGCCTGCCGACGCGTTCCCTTCGTCGGACACCGACAGCGTCACGGTGCAGATAGTGGCCGACGGCATGGGCGGCGCCGTGGGCGGGGCGGTGGCGAGCCGCACCGCGATTGCGACATTTGTGGACATCGTGCTGCGCACGCCCGCTCTGATTCTTCGGCTCGACAAGCAGAACGCGCAGGACGTGCTGACGCGCATGGCGGCGCGCTTCGAGCAGATGAAGCAGGCGCTCGAAGAGGCGGTCCGCGTGGACCCGACGCTGACCGGCATGGGCACCACGATGACGCTTGCGATCAACTTCCGGGCGGACCTGCTGGTGGCCCACGTCGGCGACTCGCGCGCGTACCTGTTGCGAAATGGGCACCTGGAGCGCCTGACGCGGGATCAGACCATCGTGCAGTCACTGATGGACCAGGGGGCGATCTCGGCGGAGGAACTGGCCCATCACCCGATGCGGCACATACTGGCCGGCGTACTCGGTACCAAGGGGAAACCGATCGACGTGGAGTTGCGCTTCATCGGCCTCGAGGATGGGGACCAGGTGCTCGTGTGCAGCGACGGGCTGACGGAGATGGTCGCCGAGGCAGTCATTGCCGAGGCGCTCGCAGCCGCCCCGACGGCAGAGGCCGCCTGCCAGCGGCTCGTCGAACTTGCCAACAGCCACGGCGGTAAAGACAACGTGACCGCCGTCGTGAGTCGGTATCAGATCACACCGCTGACCAGTTGAGACCCGGGCGGCGCGCACTCGCGTGATGATGATCGGCAGGGCCTCGGTGAACAGTCCCATCTGGAAGCCCTCGTCGACGCCGTGGAGCTTACGGCCCTCGAGGTCAGGCCGTTGGACCCGCGAGCGCCTGTCCCGGAGTGATGAGCGGAGGCGGGGCGCCTTCCTCGAGGTGCCTCAGGGCCCGGCGCAGCTTGGCATCGGCCTCGGCCGCGACGGCGACCAGGTCCGGGTTGCCGATCATCCCCATCGCCGGCAGCGGCGCCATCGCCGCCACCGTCGACGCCTCGGGGCCGCGCTCGTAGACGATGACGTTGCAGGGCAGCAGCAGGCCAATCTCGAGTTCCGCGTGCAGCGCCTTGTCGGCCAGCACTGGATTGCAGGCGCCGAGGATGACGTAGCGGCGGAAGTCACGGCCCAGCTTCTGTTTCAGCGTCTGCTGGATGTCGATCGTCGTCAGCACGCCGAAGCCCTGGGTCTTCAGCGCGTCGGTCGCGCGCTCCAGGGCCGTGTCGAACGGCACCGACAGATCGACGCGGAGCCCGTACCGGGTTTCATTCATGTGCGTCTTCGGGCCGCGTGCGCCCTCTGCGCGCGCGCACCGCCTCCGAATCATCATGAGCAAGGAGGTTGCCAGACATGGACGCGGATTCCGCGTGGCGTGTCTGCCGTCGGGCCGTGGCGGGAGGCGGATTCATTCGCACCCGGGCGGGGAGTTTCGCGCCATGGCCGAGCGGCGTAGGATGACACTCATGGACCCTGTCATCCTCGACGCCCTGCGTGCCCTGCTCGACACCGAACGTGTGCTGACGCTTGCCGTCCTCGTCGACGGCGAGCCGGTGGCCGCCCTCCTGCCGTTTGTGGTCACGACGGATTACACCGCCCTGCTGGTTCAGGCGTCCGGCCTGGCGCGCCACACGCGCGGGCTCGTCGACGGCGCCATGGTGGGCGTGGCCATCCACCTGCCGGCCACCCCCGATCGTGACCCGATGCAGATTCCCCGGCTCACGGTGCAGGCCACGGTGCGTGTTGTCCAGCGCGACACCAATGCCTTTGCTGCCGCGGCAAAGCGGCTGGCGGCGCGCTTCCCGGCCGCGGCGATGACCCTGACGCTGCCGGACTTCCAGCTCTGCGCCCTCGAGCTTGGCCGCGGCCGCTATGTCGAGGGGTTCGCGCGCGCCTTCAATGGGAGCGCGGAAACCTTCCACGCGCTCGCAACGTAATCCTCAGCCCGGAGGCGACGAGCCAGCGGCGGTGGCGGGCCGAGGCCCTTACACCGGCCGGGCGCGCCATGCGGGTCGAGCAGCCGAAGGGGTGGAAGCTGTTTGCCGCAGCGGTGAGCCGCATCGCAGGAGTCGAACATGGCTGAGTGGCGACGGAAACTCGACCGGCGGTGTACGGCGGCGGCCCTCGAGCCGGCTCAGCGCGACGTGGTGCAGCGCGAGCTCGAAGAACACCTGGAAGACCGCTTCGACGACCTGGTCGCCGCTGGCGCCGCTGCCGACGACGCGTCGCGAACCGTGGTAGCCGAGATGCCAGGCATCGACGAAATCCAGCGATTGGGGCGCTCGCGCCCGGCCCATCGCGCGGTGCCGCCTGCGCCACCGCCCGGCGATGCGGCAGGAAGCGGACTGTGGAGCCTCGCAAGCGGCGTGGCACGCGACGTGCGGTTCGCCGGGCGGTCGTTCCTGCGCGATCGGACGTTCACGGTGGCCGCCGTCCTGACGCTGGCCGCCTGCATCGCCGCCAACGTGATGGTCTTCACGCTGGTCAACGCCGTGCTGCTCGACGCCGTCGACGTGCCGGAGCCCCGCTCGCTCGTGCATGTCGGCAACATCTATCCGAAGGCCGGCGCGTCGGCGTCCACTGGCGGCAATTCCGGCGTGCCCGACTACTTCGATCGCCGCACCTCGGTGCCCGCACTCGCCGAGCAGGCCCTGATTGACACGCGTGGCGTGAGCGTGGGCGAGGAGGCCGCCGAGCGGCTGACGGCGATGACGGCCACGCCGACCCTGTTTCCGATGCTGCGGGTGCAGGCCGCCCAGGGGCGCACTTTCACCGACGACGAAGGCGAGGAAGGGCGGCACCGCAAGGTCGTCTTGAGCGATGCGCTCTGGCGGCGGCGATTCGGCGGGGCGTCGGGGGTCGTCGGCCAGTCGCTCACGATTGGCGGCGTGCCGCACGAGATCGTCGGCGTCATGCCCCGGGACTTCCGCTTCTTCGACGACGAGGTGGTGCTGTGGCTGCCGGCGGCCTTCACCGCCGAAGAACGAAGCGACGCCTCGCGCCACAGCAACAACTGGACCCACGTGGGACGCCTCGCCCCGGGCGCAACCGTGGCACAGGTACAGGCGCAACTCGATGCGCTGAACGCCGCGAACCTCGAGCGCTTTCCAGCGCTGAAGCAGGTGCTCGTCGACGCGGGCTTCCGGTCGGTCGCCGTGCCCCTGGTCGACGTGCTGGTGGCCGCCGTGCGCCGCTCGCTCTATCTGCTGTGGGCCGGGGTGGCGTGCGTGCTGCTCATCGGCGTGGTCAATCTGGCCGCGCTCACGCTGGCGCGGTCCACCGCGCGGCGCGGCGAGATTGCCACCCGCCTGGCGCTCGGGGCCGCGCCGGCCCGGGTCCGCCTGCAGCTGGCCACCGAGTACCTGGCGCTAGCGGCACTCGGCGGTGTCGTCGGGGTGGCGGTGGCATGGGCGCTCATCCGCGGCGTGCCTGGTGCCGGGCTGGCGCTGGTGCCGCCCGGGCGCACGGTGACACTCGACCCACGCGTGTGGGCCTACGCCGCAGCGGTCACCGCGCTTGTCGGCGTGGCGCTCGGATTGGTCGCGATGCAGGCGGTCGCCCCCGAACGCACGGCGGCTGGCCTGCGCGACGATGGCCGCAGCCGTACGGGCACCCGCACGACCCGGTGGTTGCGGCAGGCGCTCGTGGTGGGGCAGGTGGCCATGGCCTGTACCCTGCTCGTCGGCGCCGGCGTGCTCCTCACGAGCTTCCAGCGGCTGCTCGCCATCGACACCGGCTTCCGCACGTCAGTGGTGACCGGCGCCGTGGCGCTGCCGCTGGCGGCCTATCCCACCGATCCCGAACGTCTTAGGTTCTTCGAGCGCCTGTTCGACCAGATACGGGCGCTCCCTGGGGTGGCCGCGGCTGGCGCCACGACCAACATCCCGTTTGGTTCCTCCCGCAGTGACAGCGTTGCGTGGCCCGAAGGGTGGACCCCGGCGCCAGGACAGAGCTTCGTGTCGCCGTACCAGATTCGCGTCTCCCCAGGGTATTTCGAGACGATGGGCATTCCGGCCGTCGCCGGCCGTACCTTCGACGGCAGCGAGGTCAGCGGCAGCGAGCCCGTCGTGATCGTCGACGAGCAGTTGGCAGGGCGCTTCTGGCCTGACCGCGACGCCGTCGGTCGTTACCTGCTGCAGCCGCGATCGCCCGAGGCGATGTCGAATCCCACGCCCGAGAACCTGGTGCGATACCGGGTCGTCGGCGTCGTGAAGAGCGTAAAGCTGTATGCCCTGGTCACGCCCCAGGACGGCGTCGGCTGCTACTACTTTCCCTTCGGGCAGAACGTGCCGACCTCGGTCGTGGTCACGGTGCAGAGCGCAGCCGCGCCGTCGGTGGTGGAACGCGAACTGCGCCGCGTGCTGGCGTCGCTTGACCCGCGCCTGCCGCTCTTCGACGTGCAGCTCATGCGGTCGCGCGTTGACGACTCGCTGCGCGCCCGTCGCGCCACCATGACGCTGGCGGTGGGCTTCGGCGGGCTGGCGCTGGGCCTGTCGGCACTGGGACTCTACGGCGTGCTCGCCTACCTTGTAGCGCAGCGGACGCGCGAGATCGGCATTCGCATGGCGCTTGGTGGATCGGCCGCTGCGATCGCCGGCCTGGTGCTGCGCGAGAGTGTCATCGTGGTGGGCGTAGGCCTGGCCATCGGCCTGGCCGGCGCGACATGGCTCGGACGCGTGCTGGCCAGTGAGATGGCCGACGTCAGCGGGCCGGACCCGCTCGCCATGGTCGCAGCGCTAGGGCTGTTGGTGCTGGCTGCACTGCTGGCCACGGCCGTGCCGGCGCGCCGCGCGTTACGTGTCGACCCGGCGGTCACGCTCGCGGCCGAGTAGCGGCACCTGCGGGCGCGCACCTGCTGCCTCTATACTTGAACAGGCGTCGAGGCCAGAGAGGACCCGAACGCGCGGTTCATGGAAAAGATCATCGTTCACGCCAAGTTTCACACCGGGCACCGGCAGCTGGGGTACCCCGGCGAATGCCGGTTCGTGCACGGCCATACCTGGCGCGGCACGGTCGCCATCGCCACCGAGGCGTTCCCCCGCGACCCGCTCGACATGTCGCTCGACTTCGGGCACATCAAGCAGGTGATGCGCGACCTCGACCATAAGATGCTGGTCGTCGAGTCCGACACGGCGTTCATGAACCCTGCGCTCTTCGAGCCCGCGGGCATCGTCGTGCTGAAAGGGCGGGGACCCAGCGTGGAGAACGTGGCGCACTATGTCTTCGACCGCGTCGTGCAGCTCATTGCCGCGCGCTATCC
>JANNEJ010000222.1:0-6385 GCA_031378585.1 Acidobacteriota bacterium
GTCCACCGCGGCTGTGCCGGGTCGCCGAAGCGGCTGGCCGCCAACCTCCCGCTGCGCGCGCGAAGCCATCGCATCACGACGTCTCGCATCTGCACCGGGGGCTCGGCGGCGTGGGGCGCAGCGGCGTCTGGCGCCACTGAGGCGGCGCGGGCCGCGAGGAAATCCGACATGGCTACTACGAGCGTGTCGTCATCGGCTATCGCCTGACCAGACGCGCGCGTCGTGTCGACCAAATACCCCCCGTCGCGGCAGTCCACCCGCAGGCTAAGCCCAGAGACGCCGAGCGCGCGGCCGCCGAAGCGCGCGCGACGGAACTGCGCCGTGAGCAACTGCCGCAGCTGTGCGCCGGTCAAGGTGCGGCGCACAACGAGGTTGTCGAAGGGATAGACGTCATACACCGCGCCGAGTGTGACTGGTCCGGCCGCGAGGTCGGCGCGCAGGCCGCCCGGGCCACTGGCGTAGCTGATCGCGGCGTCGGTGCCAGGGGCCAGGTCGCGCAGCGCGTCGGCAAACAGATTACCGAGCGGCGACTCGTCCGCGCCCACGCCGCGGGGGACCGAGGCGTCGAACACGACGCCGAGGGGTGTGGCGCGCAGCGCGGTGACGCGCGCGAGGGCCGGCGTCATTGCGGCCTGCACGACGGGGTCGGGCACCACCGCGCGCCCCTCGTACCTGGCGGCCGCGCCGTGTGACGCGCTCGATGCGCATCGGCCGCTGGCGTTCTCAAAGGCGCAGACCTCGCGCGGCGGGAAGATTCGCACGCCGGTGACGCGCGCCGCGCCGCCGTCGCCCGCCAGCCCATCACCGCGCTCCACGACGAGGTCTACGCGACTGAAGGCGCGGCCCCACGAATACCCCTGCGCGATGGCCACGCCGTTGACTTCGTGCGCGACGCCGGCGTGCGTGTGGCCGGCCATCATCACGTTCACGAGCCCACGAGGCAGGCGCCTGGCCACCTCGAACATCTCGGCCGAGTCGTCGCAGGTGGTGAGGTCCGTCGGGGCATCGAAGGCGGCGCACTCACCACCCGCGTGCGACGCCACGACCACCACCTGTGCCCCGGCAGCCCGCAGCCGCGTGGCCTCGGTTTCGATGGCGGCGGTCACATCGGTCACGCGCAAGCCGCCTACATTGGCCGCCAGAGTCATCGACAGCGCGTCGAGGGTCATCACGCCGATGATCCCCACCTTCACGCCCGACGCGTCGACCAGCGTCGAGGCCTTCACGTTGGGCCACTCCACCGGTCGATCGTGCTCACGCAGGTTGGCGGCCTGGAACGCAAAGCGCGCTTGAAGCGCGCGCGCCTTGAGGGCCCCGCGTCGATCGGCCGCGGGGTCGTCGGCGGCACCCCACTGGTCGACGGCGCCGTACTCGAAATCATGATTGCCGATAGCTGCGGCCGTGTAACCAAGAGCGTTGTAGGCGTCGATGACCACGGCGCCCTCGGAGAGATTCGAGTCGATGCCGCCCTGGTAGGTATCGCCCGAGTCGAGGAGCAGCACGGCGCCGCCGTCGGAGGCGCGGGCGGCTCGCAGGTTCTTCAGATAGCCCCCGAGCAGCGCGAGTCCGCCGCGGTTGTCGGTGGGCGCGATGAAGCCGTGCAGGTCGGTCGTCCCCACGACCGAGAGCGTGACGACGCCCGTCTGGCTGCGTGCGCCCAGCGCGCTCGGCGCGCCCGTCAGCAACCACAAGAGCGCCGGAGCGCAAGACAGCGCGACCCAGCGCGAGCGGGGTGTGTCACGAAGGTGGCCGAGGGACTCGGGCATGGGGATGGCCGGCTGTTGTCAGTGCGTGAGGTTGTAGAGCACCACGTTCACACCCAGGGCGTAGCCTGGGGGCGAGAACTCCAGGAAGAACTCGCGATCTTCGCCCTCACGCTCCCACGAGTCACCGATGTCGGTGTTGTGCGTCATGAGCACCATGATGCGTCCGGCCTTGTCGCTCATCATGCGGAGGTCGGCCTTCGGGCTCTCAGGGCCGCGTTCGGCCGTGGAGCCGCCGCTGCGCCGCCAGAAGTTGATGCTCGAGACTTGCGGCGCGTGCTTGATCTCAAACAGGGTGTGCATCAACGGATGCGCGGGCGGCACGTCTTCGATGGCGTATTCGGGCATGGCCCGCTTCAGTTCGGACGTCCATTGTTCCCAGGCGCGGTCGCCCCAGAAATCGTCCACCCACAGGAAGCCGCCCTTCAGCAGGTACTGGCGCAGACGCAGCACCTCTTCCTCCGAGAAGCCCAGCGTGCCCACGTCGGTGGCCATGGTGAACGGGCAGCTGAAGAGCGCGTCGTCGGTGAGCCGCACGACCCAGTAGTTGGGCTCGCCGTCAGTGTCGAGGCTCACGGCCGTCTTCGTGAGTTCCTTCACACGCGTCAACAGGTTGATCGCGGCATACGGATAGTCCGTCGCCCAGCCCATGCCATTGGCCTCACGGCGCACGCTGTCGTACATGAGCTTGCAGTGTGTGAAGCCGCCGGCGTGAAACGTCGGTGGCGGGAATCGGGGCGGCACCCACGGCCCCTCGGGCACGCGGAAGCGCTGCGCCGATGCCGTGACGGCCACCGCACACACCAGCGCCGTGATCACCCAGGTCCGCGAGCGTGTCCTCATGCCAGGCTCCTAGCGCGCCGACCACTCCACGAGCCCCGAGTATGCCGTCACGAGCACGGCGAGGCCAAACGCGATGCGATACCACGCGAAGACCGAGAAGTCGTGCCGGCTCACGAAGCGGATGAGCCAGCGCACGCAGAAGAAGGCCGACACGAAGGCGGCAAGGCCGCCCGCAGCAAACCAGCTGAGATCGGCAGCCGACAACAGTTCCCGCTCCCTGAGCAGTTGATAGCCGCCCGCGGCCATCAGCGTGGGCACGGCCAGGAAGAACGAGAACTCGGTGGCCGCCGTGCGCGACAGGCCGAAGAGCAACCCGCCGATGATGGTGGAGCCTGCGCGCGACATGCCGGGCACGAGCGCGAGACACTGCGCGCACCCCACCTTGAGCGCGTCGAGCGGCGTGAGGCCATCCACGTGGGTCACGCGCACGACGTGCTGTCGCCGCTCCGCCCAGAGCATGACCAGGCCGCCGACGATGAACGCGGTGGCCACGGGAACCGGGCTGAACAGGTGCCGTGTGATGATCTTGCCGAAGAGCAGACCGAGCACCGCGGCGGGCGTGAAGGCGATGAGGAGATTCACGACGAGCCGCTGCGATGGACCAGCGGCCGTGAGTCCGCGCAGCGTGGCCAGGAACCGCTCGCGGTACTCCCACACGACCGCGAGCATTGCGCCGGTCTGGATCACGACCTCGAACACCTTGCCTTGCGGCGTGTTGAACCCGAGCAGGTCGCCGGCGAGGATGAGGTGCCCGGTCGAGGACACCGGCAGGAACTCCGTGAGCCCCTCGATGATGCCGAGAATCACGGCCTTTGCGAGCAGGGGCAGTTCCATTGCGCTGAATCGTACCACGCGGCCCGCGTCCGGACGTTGGCTTGTGGTGCTCTCGATTTTATGCCGGTGCCCATGTCACGAGTGGAGTAGCTTTTTCGAAATGCGCTGGCGCGGACAGCGGCGCCGCATCAAATGTCACGTCGAGGCAACGAATGACGACAACGGCCATGGCCAGCGAGACGTGCACGATCAAGGAGAGAATCTGGTGAGGGCGTCGTGGTCGATTGCCGTGGTCTGTGCGGCGGCGCTGACGTGTGCCTCGTGCGGGGCATCGGTACCCGCGCTGCCGCCGCTCGGGCCGGGCGACACGATCCTCGCATTCGGGGACAGTCTCACCTACGGCACGGGCGCCGGTGCCAGCGAGGCGTACCCCGCGGTGTTGGCGACGCTGATCGGTCGCGAAGTCGTGCCTGCCGGCGTGCCAGGCGAGGTGACCGCGGCCGGTCTGCGCCGGCTGCCCGCGGTGCTCGACCGCGAGCGTCCGAAGCTGCTGCTGCTGTGCCTGGGCGGCAACGACATGCTGCAGCGGATCGATGCGTCGGCGACGGCGGCGAACCTGCGAATGATGGTGCAGGTGGCGCGCGACCGTGGCGTGCCCGTGGTGCTGATCGGCGTGCCCAAGCCGCCGCTCTTCAGCGGCAGCGTGGACTACTTCGAGGTCATCGCGCGCGAGTTCGGCATCCCGCTCGAGAACGAGATCATGGCCAGCCTCTTCTACGACGGCTCGACCAAGAGTGATGCCGTGCATCCCAACGCCGCCGGCTACCGGAGAATGGCCGAGGCTATTGCGGGGCTGCTGCGCCGCGCTGGTGCGGTGGAATAGCGACGGGCGCCGCGGCGTGTAGCTAGCGAAACGTCCAGACGAAGTTGACCATCGGGAACACGAAGAACTCGTCGATGCCGAGGGGCGTCGCCAGCCCCAAATCGGCCGACAGCCGCTGGCCCATGAACCGCACGCCCGCGCTCATGATGCCGCCGCCCTCGAACGCGTAGTTCTCGGTCACGAGCTTGAGCCCGCGCCGCACGCGATGCTCGGCGCCGAACATCACCACCGGCGCGCCGCCGCCCTCGTCGCTGCGGGCGTAGGCGTAGCCGCCGCCCACGGTGATGGCCGAATCCGCGGAGCCGTGCGTGACGACCCCGTAGGCCACCCCGATGCTGTCGTCGTCGATGCCCGCCATGTGCATCACGCCGGCGGCCGCGGTCGTGCGTCCACGGTCGATGAAGGTGACCTTCGGCGTGAACCAGAAGATCCGGTCGCCGCCCTCGAAGTACCAGAGCGGCGTGCCGCCGCCGACCGAGATGCGGTCGGTGATGCCCACTTGCACGAACGGGATGTAGACCTCGTACACGCCGAGATAGGCGGCGCCGCGCTTCAGCGCGCGCGCCGTGGGCCCGAAGAAGAGGCGCGTCGGATTGGGATCGGCCCGCCAGAATTCGCGGCCGGCCATGCGGCCGGAGGCGACGGCCACCTGCAGCACGTCGGCGGCGGCGATGTCGAGCGTGGCGCCGACCAGCGTGCGAAACACCACGCGTCCCTCGGCCACCCGCTCCACGCGGCCGAAGGCGCGGGTGCCGTCACGGAGCGTGATTTCCTGGATGACGTCGGGCGCGGCGACCACGATGGCCGGTGGGGTGGGTGACTGACCGGACGACGGCGCTGGAAAGGCGGTCAGCAAGGCGAGCGACAGCAGCGCGACCACGAGCTGTTGGGTCATGGACCCTCCGGTTGCAGCCTAGCACGCCGAGGATGACGGCGCTTCCACCACCTCCGACCGTGAGGCGAGCACGTTACGTCGTGCGCTTGAGCACCTTTACGTCGAACGTCTCGCCGCGAATCGTCTTGCCCTTCATGGCTTTCAGCACCGTGCCTGCCACCGGACCGGCCACTTCCACCATCGACGAACTCGGCGTGATGTTGATGGCGCCGAGTTCGCGCGACGTGATGCCGGATTCGTTGGTGATGGCGCCGACCAGGTCGCCCGGACGCACGCCGTTGTTCCGGCCGATGCTGAACGCCAGCATCACGGCCTCGGCCTGATCGAAGCCCTGGCCCTCGGACCCGCTCGCGCGCGGCGGTCTCTTCTCGCGTGCAGCGTAGGGTTCCTTGGCCGCGTAGGATCCAGCAGGCTTGGCCGCGCGCGCCGGCCGGCGTTCGAAGTCGCCGTCTGAGCGGCCAGGACGCGGCGCCTCGCCGCGATCGTCCCGCCGGGGCGGCCGGCTGTCTCCGCGATGCGGGGGACGCCGGTCGTCGTAGGACGGCCGTGCCGAGCGCTCGGGCGGCGCTTCCACATCCGGCACGTTGTCGGACGGCGTCTCGCCGGCCGCATGGAACAGTGCCACCGCCGCCGCCGCGATGTCGGTCACGTCGAAGTCGGCCGCCAGGGCCTGCACGACGGCCCGCGTCTCGTCGAGGTCGCCCGCGGCGATCCGCGTGGTCAGCGCGGCGCGGGTCGCGTCGAGGCGCTTGGCCTTGAGTGCCGACAGCGTGGGCAGCGTGGCGATGTCGATCTTCTGTTTCGTGAGCCCTTCGATGTAGCGCAGCGTGCGCTGCTCGCGCGGGTCGATGAGGGTGATGGCCACGCCCTCGCGTCCGATGCGTCCGGTACGGCCGCTGCGGTGCACGTACACCTCGGGTGCCGTGGGTATGTCGTAGTTGATGACGTGCGACACGTGGTCGATATCGAGGCCACGCGCGGCCACGTCGGTCGCGACGAGAACGTCGGCCTTACCCGTGCGAAACAGCTGCATCACGCGGTCGCGCTGACGCTGGTCGAGGCCGCCGTGCAAGGCCTGAGCGCAGTAGCCGTGCGACTTGAGCGTGTCGGTCAGCTCGTCCACTTCGATGCGCGTGCGGCAGAACACGATCGCGGAGGTCGGGTCTTCGAACTCGAGGATGCGGCCGAGGGCAAAGCCCTTCTGGCTGCGCGACACGATGTAGGCGG
>JANNEJ010000224.1:0-3079 GCA_031378585.1 Acidobacteriota bacterium
AGCGGCAGGGCCGCCGGTGCCTGTGGCGCCGCAGCGACTACTGCCACCGGAGCGGCGGGTTGCACCAGGTCCGCCGCAATGGCCGGCGCATCCAGTCCGGCGCCGCTTGGCGCCGCGACCAGCACGGCCCTGGTGGGCGCCTCGGGCGGCGCAAACGCCATCACGAGTGCCACGGCGCGACCGCCCGGCAGCGGCGACGTTCCGCCCTTCACAAGCGCGGAAGCGCCGCGAGCCCGCAGGGCGGCGGCCGGGCCGTAGTCGGCCGCGCCGCGCAGGCCCGCGCGAACCAGGGCGCGCGTCTCCGGCGTCATTGCCACGGGCGCATCCGGGCCCACTCCGGCCACCCGGGCCACGGCGCCCATCAGCGTCCGCGGCGACGTCGTGGGGCCGGCCAGTCCGAGTACCGCCGAGGTCCAGGGCACGTCGTCGCCAATGGCCGCCAGGCCGGCGCGCCGGCGCACGTCGTTCAACGACGCGCGCGGCAAGCGCGTGGCCAGTTCGGCGAAGAAGTCGTTGCACGCATAGGCGAGGGCCTCTGCGGGTGTCAGGGGCCGGCCCAGGTCAGGATGGCTGCACGAAAATCGCCGGCCATCGGCCGTGGCCACTCGCCGGCACACGTGCGTGGACGACGGCAACACCAGTCCGGCCTCGACGGCCGCCGCCAGCGCGAACACGTGCGCCACCGATCCGGGCAGCATCTCGGTGTCGAGCGTGCGCGAGCCGGTTTCCGTCACGATCCGCCGCGACGGCCAGTCCACCACGAGCGTGGCGGGCGCGACGGCGGTGCGACGGGCGGGCGCAACGGGCTGGGCATGCAGCAAGGCCACCCCCCACGTCGCAGCCACCGCAACGCAGCCTGCCATGACCACGGCTACGGCGCGCCGAGGCCGCCGGATCAGAGCCGCGTTTTGCAGCCGGGCCGGCACCGACATGAGATGGACTTGTCGCCCTCGGTGTTGTAGTCGTAGGTCAACTCGTCACCGGCTTCGATGCGCTTGCCCGCGCGAATCCAGATGGTCTTGGTCTTCGCGTCCACGTAGCTGTAACAGTTGGGCCGGCACGAGTGGTTGATGAACCGGGCGTTGTTGCCACCCACATGCGCGTCGCGCGACCACGCACGGTTGACCCGAAACACCCAGATGCACCCCTGGTTGAGGTACGTGTCCTCGCGGATGTCGCTCACCTTCTGCGAGATGAGCTCGCCGGCATAGTCGATGATGCGGGTGTTCTTGTTGATGGCTTCGCCGGCAAACACGCCCCACCCGTGGAGCCTCGAGCGTCTACGGACAGTTTTTGGAAGATGCGTCGGCCAGAGCATTGTGCGCAACTAGTGTAGCGGATTCCGCGCCGCTCAGGCTGCGCGCACGGCCGCAGCGGCACTCGCGCTTCGCATATCGCGCGCGGTCGCGCCTGAGGTACAGTGAGCGCGATCAGGACCGCGTAGCCGGGCCTGAGGGAGGTTCACGTGCGACGACTGATAGCGGCAGCACTCATTTCATTCATCGGACTCGGAGGCACAATGACGGCGCAGGTGCAGCGCTTTGCGGGCGCGAGCAATCTTCCCTTCAGCGCGGCAACGAAGGCCGACGGACTCGTGTACGCCTCGGGCACGATCGCGGCCGAGGGCGACATTCGCGCCCAGACCAAGAAGGTGCTCGAAAACCTCGACGCCACGCTGCAGAAGGCGGGCTCGAGTCTGACGAATGCGGCCTCGGTGCAGGTCTACATCAAGAATGCGGCCGACTTCGCCGCCATGAACGAGGTCTACCGGACGTTCTGGAAGGCCGACCCGCCGGTGCGCACCACGATTGTGGCCGACCTGGTCGTGGCCGGCGGCCTGGTCGAGATGTCGGTCGTGGCGGTCCCCACTGGCGGGGAACGCACGGTGATCCACCCGGCCGCGTGGATGAAGTCGCCCAATCCGTACAGCTACGGCATCAAGACCGGCAACACGCTCTTCCTGGCAGGCCTCGTCGCGCGCAACGGGAAGGACAACTCGGTGGTCGAAGGACCGATGGCCGTGCAGACCAAGGCTGTGCTCGACAACGGCGCCGAGATTCTGAAGGCCGCGGGCATGGGCTTCGAACACGTCGTCAGTTCGAAGGTGTTCATCACCGATGGCACGAAGTTCCAGGAGATGAACGAGGTCTATCGCACCTACTTTACCAAGGACCCGCCAGCTCGCGCCACGGTCGTAGCCCCGCTGATGGGCACCGCGAACCTAGTAGAGATCACGATGACCGCGGTGAACGCGCCGAAGCAGACGTTTGCCACCCCGGCCGCCGACGGCACGCCAGGCAAGCCGAGCCCGCTGCTCAGCAGCGCGGTGAAGGTCGGCAATCGGCTCTACGTCTCGGGACTGCTTGGCAACACGCCGGGCACGGCGGGCAACACCGAAGCGCAGACCACCGAGATCCTCGCGCGCGTCGGCCGCACCCTGCAGGCCGCCGGCTTCGGCTGGGGCGATCTGGTGGACGGGGTCGTCTACATCACCGACGTCAAGAACTTCGACGCGATGAACCGCGGCTACCGCGCGGGAGTGAAGGACCTGCCGGCCCGTGCCACCGTGAAGACGGGGCTGGTCGTGGCCGACGGTCTGCTCGAGATCATGTTCGTCGCCTCGAAGTAGCGACCCGGCGCAGACGCAACGTGCGCGCTACCTGCCGACGCGCCAGATCGACGCGTCGTAGCTCCATGCGGTAAACGCCAGCCTGGTGCCATCGGGGGACCAGGCTGGTTGCGTCTTGTGCGACGGATCGAAGGTGATCTGTTCGACCGGCCCACCGCCGAGCGCGCGCCGGAACAACTGATAGAACCCGTTGCTGCCCGGCGCCACGAAGGTGAATGCCGAGCCGTCGGGCGCCAGCGATAGTCCTGGGAAGTCGTGTTCGGTCTCGAACCGGTGCAGCACCTGCGCCGCACCTCCGGCGGCCGGCATGAGCAGCACCGCGTGGCGCCCAGGGCCTTCCTTGGCGATCGCCACCAGCCGCTGACCATCGGGCAGCCACTCGCCGTGCGTGATCTCGAAGCCCACGGCACCAACTTCCTGCAGCGCCGAGGTCACCGTGCCGGTGTCCTG
>JANNEJ010000231.1:0-1702 GCA_031378585.1 Acidobacteriota bacterium
GTCGCCGTCGCCGTCCAGGTCCACGAGGTGGCCGGAGTAGGAACGGTCAGACGCGGTGCCCAGGTCGTGCGCCGCAGGAAAGCCGCCGCGACCATCCCCGATCAGCACGCGGTCGACCAGCGGCCAGTGGCGCCCCTTCGCCAGCACGATGTCGGCGTGGCCATCCCCGTTCACGTCGCCAATGCTCGCGTTGGCTGAAGTTTCGGACGTGGTCTCGAGCAGCACCGCGCGCTCGTATTGCGGCCAGGCGGCCTGCACCGCGCGTCGCGGTGGCACGCCGTCGAAATAGTCCACTACCTGGCGGGCCACGTGGCCGATGCGGTCCTCGGCCTCGCCGTACGACCCCGTGATGCCGTTCACGAAGAACGAGATCACCACCGTGCCGGACCGGGCCGACACGAGTCCCACGTCGTTGGCGATCACGCCGCTGTCGCCGGTCTTGTGGGCAACCGGCACGTCGAGGAAGTGCGGCAGGCGCCGGCTGCCGGCTTGCTGCCGCCCCATGATGGTCTTCATGGCGGCGGCGCTGGCCTTCGACGTGAGTGTGCCGCGTTCAATCGCTTCGAGCAGCCGGCCCGTTTCATGCGGCGTCATGTCGCCCAGCCAGTAGTTCCGGTCTTCGACGGTGAGCCGGTTGCGCTGCTGGGCCAGCGTACGGCGATTCGCGGGGTCGCGAACGGCCTCGACCCATTTCGCGCGCGGCCCCGTGAACAGATCCGCGTAGAGGTCGAAGAGCACGCTGTCTTGCGAGGCGTACTGCAGCCCCGTCGTCTGCTCAGGCGTCAGCGTCGCGAATTCGGGGTTGAGCAGCGTCAGCAGCTTCTGACGATACTCGTGGCCGCGGTTCATCATCCGCGTCTGCGCAAAGCCACTCTTTGCGAGCCAGGCGTTCAGGGCCGCGACGCCACCAATCCGCTGCACCAGCAAGTCGGTGGCCGTGTTGTCGCTCGTGATCACCATCTCGGTCAGCAGGTCGCGGTAGGTCGGGTTCGACCCGAGGTCGTGATACTGGAAAATGCCGCTGCCGTCACGCAGGTCGGCGCGGCGAATCTGCACGCGCTCGTTCAGGTCGAGCGTCTGTTCATCGGCGAGTTGAAACGCCCGAATCAGGATCGCGAGCTTGATCACGCTGGCGCTGCTGAACGACTCGTCGCCGCGCACCGAGGCCTCTTCGCCAGTGCCCAGATGCTTGACGTACACACCGGTTCTGGCCGGGAAGCGGGCCAGCTCAGACTCGAGCAGCCGTGCGAGCCCACCGGGTGGCGCTTGCGCCGACAGTCCGGCGGCCAGCGGCAGCAACAGGAGCACAGCAATCGTTTGCGGGCGCATCAGGCTCACTCTGAGACACCGCTACTTGATGCCGATGACCATCGAGTCGGGCCCCACGAGCGGCTC
Organism: Acidobacteriota bacterium; assembly: GCA_031378585.1. Lineage (GTDB taxonomy): Bacteria > Acidobacteriota > Vicinamibacteria > Vicinamibacterales > UBA2999 > CADEFD01. The sequence continues at coordinate 1,396 of JANNEJ010000231.1, forward strand.
GACGCGCGTGGCGGAGAAGCCCGCTTCCCTCATCCAGCCCGCGCAGTCGGCGCCCGTGTAGTCGAAGCCGCCTGGCGTCTCGATCAGCATGTTCAGGCTCATCATCAGACCGAACGCGTTCTTGGAGCGGTCGTCGTCGATGATCGCCTCGTAGACGATGAGCGCGCCGCCGGCCGGAATGGCCTCGAACGCCTTCAGGATCTGCATCTTCGTGGTGGCCAGATCCCAGTCGTGCAGGATGTGCCCCATCATGACGACGTCGGCCTTCGGCAGGTCTTCTGCGAAGAAGTCGCCCGGCTGGAACGCG
>JANNEJ010000239.1:0-4588 GCA_031378585.1 Acidobacteriota bacterium
GTCATGGATCCGAACATCTCGCGCAGGCCCACTGGTTGCGTGGCGGCGAGCCCGAACGCCCACACCATCTGCTGCTCGGTGAGCCCAAGCGCCTTGCCACACGCGGCGGCTGCGCCGAAGACGCCGGCCGTGCCGGTGATGTGCCAGCCGCGGTCGTAGTGAGCCGGATACACGGCGTTGCCGATCCGGCATTCCACCTCCACGCCCAGAATCATGGCGTGCAGGAAGTCGGTGCCCGTCATGGGCCGGTACTCCGTCAGCGCCAGCAGGCCCGACACCACGGGCCCGGCCGGATGGATGACGGTTTTAGATGCGTGTCGTCGAAGTCGAAGACGTGCGAGCTGATGCCGTTCATGAGCGACGCATGCAGCACATCCATCCGCTCGCGCCGGCCGAGCACGGAGGCCTGCGGCGGACCGGAGAACGGCGCCAGCGCGCTGATGGCGGCATCGAGCGTTTCGTGGCGCGACCCGCCCACGGCGCAGCCCATCCAGTTGAGCAGCGTGCGCTGCGCTTCCTTCCTGACGGCCGGCGGCACATCGGCGTAGCGCGCCTGCACCACGTAGCGAGCCAGGGCGCGCGTCACGCCGGTACGCGCCTCTCCGGCCGTGCCTTGCGGTTGCTGCGACGCTGGCGACGTGTGTGCGGACGCCGGACGAGCGGCAAGGCTGCCGAGGCCGGCGAGGGACATCGTGCCCATGAACTGACGGCGATCCGGGGGTGACGGCATGGTGGCATCTCACCTCATCGGCGACGCCGGTGCAAGGCGTAGAAACATCGGCTTCCAACGAAACACCCCGCCCGCCCGTCCAATCGCTACCTCAAGTCCTGGAGCGATGCCGATGACTGCACTTCTTCTTGCGGCCGTGCTGGCCACACAGCAACCCGACCTTCGTGACGCGGAGTCCGTCACCCGACTGCTCGCCTCGCTGCGCACCGCAGAGCCGGCGGTGTGCGAACTGGCCGGACGCTCGCTGACGAACTTCGGCGGGTGGAACGGCTGGGACGGCAACGACCCGATGCCCGCGCCCATGCCCATGCCCATGCCGGTGCCGATGCCCATGCCGTTTGCCGAACGCGGCGTGGGCGTGTCCGCGCCAAAGATCCGGCGGCCGGGGCGGAACGACATGGATCCGCGAGCGCTGGCGGCTTACCGCACCGCCCTGCGCGACCAGAGCCGCTGCGTGCGGCGCATCGCGGCGCGCGTGGTGGCGCGAGAACGGCCCGCGTGGGCGGCGGCAGAGTTTGCGGCACTGGCGAAAGACACGGAAGCCGGCTATCGCGAGATCGGCATGTTGGGACTCGGCGAGCTCGAGGATCCGAAGTCCATCGGCGTGGTCACGGCGGGACTGACGGATGGCGACACCGCCGTGCGGGCGATGGCCGCCTGGGCGCTCGGACAACTGGAGCTGACGGAGGCGATTCCGGCGCTGGGTCGCGCCTTGGGGGACGAGTCCGTGCTCGTGCGCCGTCGCGCCACGTGGGCGTTGGGCGAGATCGAAGACGTGACCGCGCTGCCGCATCTGGAAAAGGCCTTGCGCGACAAGACACCGGAAGTGCGACGGATGGCGGCCTGGGCCCTGGGCGAAATCGAGCACGCCAAAGCCGTGCCGATCCTGCGCGGGGCGCTGACCGACACGGACTGGGAGACGCGGCGCACGGCGGTGTGGGCGTTGGGCGAAATCGAAGACCCCGCGGCGGTGGACGTGCTGGCGCCGCTCGTGAAGGACGGCGACGCCCGCGTGCGCAGAATGGCCGCGTGGGCCCTGGGCGAAATTGAGAACGCCAGGGCCGTGCCGGTGCTGGCGCCGCTCGTGCGGGACGGCGACCGCGACGTGAAGCTCACCGCGTTGTGGGCTCTCGGCGAGATCGAGTCGGCGGACTCCGTGAACGTGGTGGCCCCGGCGCTGAAGGATGCCGACCCCAGCGTGCGACGCATGGCGGCGTGGGCACTGGGCGAGATCGAGGCCGTGGGCGCCGTCGGTAGCCTGACGCCGCTGCTCACCGATCCGCAGGCCGATGTTCGGACCGTCGTAGCCTGGGCGCTTGGTCAGATCGAGAGCGCGTCGGCGCTGCCGGCGTTGGCGGCAGCGAAGGGCGACAGCTCGCCAGCGGTGCGGCGTGCGGTGCAGTGGGCAATAGCGCAGATTGACGATCGGCGCTGACATGCCCTGACTTCACCGGGGGCACGCTTCGATTCCTTCCGGGCTCACCATCACGACTCCCCTGCCAGTCAACAACTTGCGGGCATCGCGAGCGCCATCGCACATAGAAACGAACCGGCCTCACAGTTGCACTTGGTCTGCGTCGCCGCGTTGACATAACCTAGCGATAGGTTTACGATCACGATGTGACGTGGGCTGAAGTCATCCGGAAGCTCAAGGCTGCGGGGTTCGTCCAGGTCCGGTCCGGGAAAGGCAGTCACCTCCTGTTGAAGCATCCCACGTCAGGCAAGGAAGTCTGGGTGGCCGTCCACACCAAGAAGGACGCCGGGCGGTTGGGCAACCGCATCCTCCGTGAGGCTGGTGTCGAATGACGATGCTCTACCCGATCGTGCTCGAAGTCGAAGACAACGGGACCACCAGCGCCTACGTGCCGGGCCTGCCGGTCTACGCGGCCGCAGACAGTGCGGCGAAGGCCGAACGGGCCATTCGCGCCGTCCTGACGGCATATCTGGAGGCGCATCCCGATAGTCGGCCTGGCGCGCGGGTCCGCGTGGCGCGCTTCTCAGCCAAGGGAACGGGTAAGGTCGATATCGTCGGTGTCGCCGCGCTGGTCGGCGCCAGGCGCAGCGCAACAAAGGCGCGCGCCTCACGGGCAAACGGCCAGCTTGGGGGTCGACCGCCGAAGGCCGAGACCTCGTCGCCCCGACTCGGGAAGACAGCTCGTTGAGACGTGACTGACCGGCCTGCAGCTCACGCGGCCCGCCTGAGACCGTCGACCTGCCGCAGCCACGCGTCGAGTTGGTTCCAACTCGCGAAAACGTGGCTCACCAGCTTGCTCGACGCGCGGCTTGGCTGCACGTCGGGCGATCGCCGAGGCCGGCGCGCCTGATAGCATCAAGCCATGAACCCCCGCCGGATTCTCTGCCCCATCGACTTCTCGGATGCCTCGGCCCACGCGCTCGAGCAGGCCACGCGGCTGGCTCGCTGGTACGGCGCTCGCCTGACCGTGCTGCACGTGCGACTCACGGTCACGCCGCACCCCGACGTGCCGGCCGGCGGTTCCATGGCACCCTGGCTCGTGGCGGAGCTCGAGCAACTCCGGCAGCGCGTCACGGCCGCGGGCCGCGAGGCGACGGCGGCCGGCGTCGTGGTCGAGTCGCTGGCCACGGCAGGTCAGCCGGTGCACGACATCCTCGACTGCGCCAGCACGTTGCCGGCCGACCTGATCGTGATGGGCGCACACGGCACGAGCGGGTTCCAGCACCTCGTGCTGGGTTCGGTCACAGAGAAGGTGCTACGCAAGGCCGCGTGCCCAGTGCTCACCGTGCCCGCGCGCGCCCACGCCTCAACCACGCAGTTCACGCGGCTGGTCTGCGCGGTAGACTTTTCTGACTGCTCGCTGAAGGCGGCGACCTTCGCCGCGTCGCTGGCGAAGGAATCGGGGGCGGCGCTCACGCTGCTGCATGTCATCGAATGGCCGTGGCACGAGCCGGCGATGCCGGAGCTGCAGAGCGTGCCCCCGGCGCAGGCGCCTGCCATCGCCGAGTACCGGCGCTACCTCGAGACCAGCGCGAAGCAACGTCTCGACGCCGTCGCCGCGTCAACCGTGCCCGACGGCATGGTCGCCACCAGCATCAGGTTCGGCAAGCCGTACGTTGAACTTCTCGAAGCCGCGCGAGAGGGCCAGGCGGACCTGATCGTGCTCGGCGTGCGTGGCCGGGGCGCGCTGGATCTCGGCTTCTTCGGCTCGACCGCCAATCACGTGGTGCGCAGCGCGTCGTGTCCGGTGCTCACCGTCCGCGACTGAAAGGCCGCGTCGTCAACGACCGATCACGAGCGGTGCAGCGCGCGGTACCACCCAACCACCGCTGCCGCAGACGACCACACGAGGACCGCTTCGGCGGGGCACATTCGGACGTGCCCTGCACACCTCGTGAGGCCGCTGCGACAGCGGGATGAGTGCGGCGGCGGGTGTTATCCCGCCAGCGGCGTGGACACGCCGAGTTTGAACCCGTCCAGGTCGTTGAACTGGAACATCCGCACACCCCACGGACGGTCTGCCGGCTCACTCAGCAGTGCCCCGCCCGCGGCCTTGATCCGCGCCGCAGCCGCGTCGACGTCCGCGGCGCCCGCCACGTTGATCTGCAGATAGAAACCCTGCCCCTTGATCCGGTCCCAACCCAGCTTGCCATCGTCTTGATTGAGGACGATGTGGCAATCACCCGCGCCGACGACGGCGGCGACCACCTTCCCTTCGTTCTCGTACGTCTGAGCCACCGCAAAGCCGATGGCGTCGCGGTAAAAGCGAATCGATGCCTCCAAATCCTTGCAGGTGATCGAGCCACCCAGGTTCGTCGCGTTGATCACGGCAGTCGTATCGGTCATTGATCTCTCCGGAGGTGGTGAGCTGAACGTCCAGGATT
>JANNEJ010000245.1:0-2806 GCA_031378585.1 Acidobacteriota bacterium
GCGAAGGTGGGCTGGGGTGGTGATCGTGGGGGAGTTGTCCGCCGTCGCGCTCGCAGGGATTGTGTCAAGCGCTTTGGCGAGGCCGAAGTCGAGCACCTTCACCGTGCCATCGGCGCGGACCTTGATATTCGCGGGCTTCAGATCGCGATGGACGATGCCCTGCTCGTGCGCGGCTTCAAGCGCCTCCGCAATCTGCTTCACGATCGGCAACGCCTCGTCGAGAGGCATTCCGGCCTGCCGCTCCGAAGCGCCCGGGGCGCGGAGGCGGGCAATGCGCTGCGAGAGGTCCTCGCCCTCGACCAGCTCCATCACCAGCGCCGTGATGCCACCACTTTCTTCGAGCCCGTAGATGGCGGCGATGTTGGGATGATTCAACGAGGCGAGCGTCTTGGCTTCGCGCGTGAAGCGCGCCAGGCGATCGGCATCATGCGCGAACGCTTCGGGCAGCACCTTGATGGCCACGTCGCGATCCAGCTTGGTGTCGCGCGCGCGGAAAACCTGACCCATGCCGCCTTCGCCAATGGGCGCCGTGATCTGGTAGACGCCGAGACGCGTGCCGGGGGTGAGGCTCATGCGAGGCGAATCTTATCCCGGGTCGATTCCTTGCCACGCCGCACCGCCTGTAGAGTGGCATTTTCGGCGGCACGTACCTACCCAGCCTGCGGTTCAGGCCTGATCCAGCCTGGCACGCCGCTCGCAGGTCTCGGCGCTCGTGGACGGAGGTAAAATCCGGCCGTGGATCCGGAGGACGCAGTGCCGACGACATCTCACGACGCGCGCCTTACGTACGAGGATTTTGTGCGGTTCCCAGACGATGGTCTGCGGCACGAGATCATCGACGGGACGCACTACGTGACGCCCTCGCCGAATCAGCGCCATCAGGAACTGGTACTACGGCTGTGCCTGGCCCTTGGCAACCACCTCGAGGACCGTCCCGAGCGAGGCCGCGTGTTCGTGTCGCCCTTCGACGTCGTGTTCTCGTTCCACGACGTGGTCGAGCCCGACCTGGTGTTGGTCGCGCCCGACCAGCCCGAGATCCTGACCGTTCAGAACATTCAGGGCACGCCGGCGCTCGTGATTGAAGTCCTGTCGCCCTCCACCCGCAGGCGCGACCGGGAGGTCAAGCGACTGCTCTACGAGCGCACCGGCGTGCGGGAATACTGGCTCGTGGATCCCGACCTGAACGCCGTCACCGTCTACCGGCGCGCAGACGACGGCGCGTTTCCGCGGGTGGCGCACTTGACCGCCGACACGCTCGACACGCTCGCGACGCCCCTTGTGCCGGGGTGGAATGTGACGCTCGCACGCTTGTTCCGCTAGGTTCCCTTCACGCGCTGCTTCTTCGCCCGAGAACTCCAGGTCATCAGCACCGTGACTGGCGCGCGAGCGACGAGCGCTTCGAGCCCGGCCCTGACCACGCCGGTCTTCTCTCGAAGGCCGCTCAGTCGCGTGGCTCGACCGACCAGGGCCTCGTCGACGTTCAACGTCGTGCGCATATGCCTCACCATGCAAGTGTGATGCACGCGCGGTCAACGCACCTGCCGCGGTGATCCGTCGTGCTGACCCTCGCCGACCGACCCTGTCCGCGGCGAGCCCCCGGCGCGGCCACCCGGCGTGCCACCCAGTCGCGAGGACGTCCACAGGAAGACCCCGAGCGACAGCACGCCAATCGCAAATTCGAGCATGAGCATGCCGCTCGTGTCCCAGCGGTCGTGAGCCGCTCCGTCCACGCGTAACATCGCGAGGCCGAAGAGCGTGTTCATCGCGAAGAAGAGGTTCATCTTCGTGGCGGTCGCGCCCTTGCCCACGACATCGAGCACCATCCCGGTGAGCGTGGCGTTGCACAGACCAACCGCAAACGTGTAGACCAGCGTTGCTGCCACGTAGCCCGTGGCGCTGCGCGGCGACACGACCAGCAGCAGGGCCGCCGCCGCCGAGAGCGCACACGCCGTGGCATAGGCGCGCGCGCTGGGAATCCAGGCGGCGAGTTGGCCTCCTGCCATGCAGCCGGCCACGATGGCCACGCCGCCGCCAAGGCCCAGCGTGATCGAGACCGTATCGGCCGACGCATGCCACGCGGGTCCAAGCGAGCCGAAGAGAAACTGCGCGGCGCCGGTGCCAATCGGCAGCGTCGCCAGCAACAAGCCGATGCGCCCGCCGTGGCTGGCCAGCACACCGCGCAATTCGCGCCACGCGTCGCGCCCGCGGGCGCGGACGCCGCCGTGCGTCAGCGTGGGTGGCGGCTCGTCGAGGCCGCCGAGCGCCGTCGCGCACGCCCCGACCAGCAGCGCCAGCACCGCACCGGCCATCCACGGTGCCGGCAGGTGCTGCGTGAGCCACAGGCCCAGCCCGCCGCCCGCCGTCTGCCCGAACTGGTTGCCGCTCTGGAACCAGCCGCCGGCGCGTCCGCGTCCGCCCGGTCCGGCGTTGTGCGCCATCAGCCCTTCGGTAGCAAACGCCACGAACGTCGCGGCGAGGTTCCCGCACAGCACGAGCGCCGCGAGCCACGGCACGTTGGCGGCATTCATCGGCGTGGCCGTGAGCGCGACGAGCACCACGCACATCACCGTGATGGCCAGGCGATACCAGGTCTTGCGCGTGAGCGAGTAGTCGGCCAAGGGCGCCCAGAGGAACTTGAAGGCGTGCGCGAAGAAGGCCACGCCGACCATGCTGGCGGCGGTGGACACCGGCAGGCCCGCCTGCGACGCCAGATACCCGAGGGCGACACTCGGGTAGCCGATCATCAACCCCATCGGGAAGTACAGCGCCGCGTAGCGCCAGGGGTGCGGGAAGGTGGTGGGCATCG
>JANNEJ010000682.1:0-2258 GCA_031378585.1 Acidobacteriota bacterium
TCGGCTCAACGTCGGTCCGCGATGTCGGGCTGACGCGACGAAGCTGCCAAGTGCGCCGAATCGCTCGAGGGCCGGCAGAGCTCGCGGTCTTCAGATTTCGCCTCGCGGAGATGCCACGCCATCTCACGTCGTATCCGTGCCGGCATGCTGCCGCCCCGCGACTCACGTCATCGCGACGACCTACGCGGAGGGGCCGGCGCCGGGGTAGCGCTTCTCTCGCGCCGTGGTCATCGACAGGCCGCCCGTGTGAATGAAGAGGACGCGGCTGCCCGGCGAGATCTCGCCCCGGGCGACCAGTCCCTGCAGTCCGGCAAACGCCTTGGCCGTGTAGACCGTGTCAAGGAAGTAGCCCTCGGCCGCGGCCATCAGGCGCATCGCGTTGTCACTCGCGTGGTTCGGCACGCCGTAGCCTTCTTCAGCGAAGCCGTAGGTGAGGGCATGCGGCGGGATGTCGGATGCCTCGAGGTCGAGGCCGAAGTGCCGCACCGAGTCCATGAAGAGCGTCGTGGGGGGCGGTAACTTGAAGGCCACTTCGTCGGCGTGGCGCGTGCTGACCGCGACCGGGTGCACGCGGGCGCTGAATCCGCCCAGGGCGAGCCCGAGCAGGATGCCGGTCGTGGTCGCGCCCGTGCCGTATGCCACCACTATGTCGTCGAAGTCGAAGCGTCCGCTGCGCTGCTGCGCAATCTCGGCGATGCAGCGCATGTAGCCCGGCTCGGCCTCCGGCATCGTGCCGCCGCCGGGGATGAAGTAGCCCGAGGTGTCCGTCGTGACCTGCTCGCAGAGCGCGTGCAGACGCGCGCCGTCGTCGGCCGTGGGCTCGGAGCCGTTCATCGGGCTGAAGTGGAGCCGCGCGCCCAGGTAGTCGAGCAGCAGCAGGTTGCCGTGCCACTCGCTCGGCCCCGGGGGCGGGTCGCCGGCCACGACGCAGTGGATCTCGAGACCCATCCGCCGGCACGCCGCGGCGGTCATCATGGTGTGGTTCGACATGAGTGGGCCGACGGTCACCACGGTGTGTTCGCCGCGCTTGCGCACATCGGCCAGGATGTATTCGAGCGTGCGAGTCTTGTTGCCGCCAAGCGCCACCCCGGAGCACTCGTCGCGCTTCATCCAGAGGTCGATGCCAAGGGTTGAGCCCAGGCGTTCGAGAGGCACGAGGGGCGTCGGAAATTCGCCCAGACGCACCCGCGGCACGCGGGCGACGAAGTCTTGCAGGAGAGCGAGGGATGTCACGCCCGTATTCTACGGGGCATGGCGTTCGTGGTGTGGACAGACACGCCGGAGTTGCGATACAAATAGGGGTTCCTGCCCGACAGGTTCGACCCTTCTGTGCGGAAGTGGCGGAATTGGCAGACGCGCTAGCCTCAGGAGCTAGTCCGGGCAACCGGGTGAAGGTTCGAGTCCTTTCTTCCGCACCACTCCCTCGGCTTTCGCCTCGTTCGTGGCGCGGAAGAAGGCCTCAGGCATCGGCCCATCGCTTCGCTCGGGCCTTGGCACGAGTCCTTCGTTGCCGCCGTTGCCCTCGGGCTCGGCTTCGAATCCCCCTACCGCTTCCAATCGGGCAAACGATCGTTGCCGGCGCCGCGCGTGAGGCGCGTCCACGCGCCCGAGGCCACGTCGACCACCGCCAGGTCCCAGTTCTCGCCCTCGTGGTGCGCCGGGCTCACCGAAAAGACGAGCCGCGTGCCGTCGGGCGACCAGTCCGGGTAATAGCTCCAGAGGTCCCCGGCTTTCAGCACTCGTGAGGCGTCCAACCGCGGCCCCGAGCGCACTTCAAGCGCCGATGGCGCGCCGCGTGGCAACCGCACGTGGGCGAGACGTTGCCCGTCAGGCGACCAGTTGGGCCAGCAGGCGCCGGCCTCTGCCGAGAGCGGCACTGGCGCGCCGCGCGCTGGCAGCACGTGCACCTGGAAGTCCCAGAAGGCCCCGGCTCGCAGCGTCTGCGCGGCAAACGCGAGGCGCGTGCCATCCGGTGCAGACGACGGCATGATGGCGCGTCCCACGTAGTGCTGTGTGAGCCGCGTCAGTGCGCCGGTGGCGAGTGTCAGCTGGTACAAATCGCCACGGCTGTCGCGGTCCGACGTGAAGACCAGGCTCTGGCCATCGGCCGCCCATGCCGGATCCGCTTCGCTTGCGGGATCGCTCGTGATTCGGGCGAGACCCTGGCCGTTGCTGTTGACAACCCACAGGTCGGTGTCCGGGTTGCCAGTGTCGCGCGCCGCCCCGTCGTAGTGCGCGCGATTGGAACTGAACGCGAC
>JANNEJ010000261.1:0-1692 GCA_031378585.1 Acidobacteriota bacterium
CGTCAGCGCACCGACTACGAAGTGGAGTTGGCCATCATCATGGGACCCCGACCCGCCTACCGCGTGCCGCGCGAGCAGGCCCACGACTACGTCTTCGGCTACAGCTTGACGCAGGACCTCACTGACCGCGGGAGCGAGCGCCTTCGCGAAGTGTCGATGTTCGGGGGGACCAACTGGTTCGACGGCAAGAGTGTGGATCGGGCGGCGCCGTTTGGTCCCGTGATCGTGCCGAAGGAGTTCCTGCCGAATCCCTACAACCTGAAGATCTCGGCGAAGCTGAACGGCAAGACGGTGCAGGAGGCCAACACGAGCGAGCTCATCTGGGACGAGCCGCACATGATCGGGTTTCTCACCTCGCGGCTCACGCTCTATCCGGGCGACGTGATTCTGACGGGAACGCCGGCCGGCACCGGCATGGAGCGCCAGACGTTTCTGAAGCCGGGCGATGTCATGACGGTCGAAATCGAGGGGATTGGCACGCTGACGACGCCGTTCAAGGCGCTCTCGGAGAAGCCCGCCTCGCCGCCCAGCCGTTAACGGACCCTCGGGAACTTCACATGCCCATGACCAGACGACAATGCATGCGCGCGTTCGACGGGCTCGAGGTCTCATGACGTCTGGACACCCCTCGCCGCTTGTCGCCCCGGCCGTTAGCACGACCGCGCTGGCGCAGCGCCGCAACTACGTCGACGGCCGGTTCGTTGACGGGGCGCAGACGTTCCTGAAACGGTCCCCGGTCGACGGACGGGACCTGGCCTCGGTGCACGAGGCCGATGCGGCCCTGGTCGATCAGGCGGTGCACGCGGCTCGGCGCGCGCTCGCCGGTCCGTGGGGACGTCTGGCCGTGGCCGACCGGGCGGCGTGGCTCGACCGCATTGCCCAGGCGATCGACGATCGCGCCGAGGCGCTTGCGGCCGCGGAATCGGCCGACACCGGGAAACCACTGTCGGTGGCCCGCGGCTTCGACGTGGCCCGCGCGGCCGCGAACTTCCGCACCTTTGCCGCGATCATCCGCGGCGCTGGCCTCGAAGCCTTTGCCCTCGATACTGCCGACGGCCAGGGCGCGCTCAATTACGCCGTGCGCAAGCCGCTCGGTGTCGTCGCGGTTATCGTGCCGTGGAATCTGCCGCTGCTCCTGCTCACGTGGAAGCTCGCTCCCGCGCTGGCGTGCGGCAACGCGGTGGTCGTAAAGCCCTCCGAGGAGACGCCGTCGAGCGCCACGCTGCTGGCCGAGATCGTCCACGACGTGGGGCTGCCGGCGGGCGTGTTCAACCTCGTCCACGGATTCGGGCCCAACTCCGCCGGCGAGTTCCTCACGACCCATCCGGACGTGAATGGCGTCACGTTCACGGGCGAGTCGTCGACCGGTGCGGCCATCATGCGAGCGGTGGCGCCAACGATCAAGCCCGTCTCGTTTGAACTGGGCGGCAAGAACGCGGGCCTGGTCTTTGCTGATGCCGACTTCGACCGCGCACTGGCTGGCACGGTGCAGTCGGTGTTCTCCAACTGCGGGCAAGTGTGCTTGTGCACCGAGCGCGTCTATGTGGAGCGCCCCATCTTCGAGCGCTTCGTCACCGCGTTGGCGGTGGAGGCCGGCCGGCTGCACCGCGGGTGGCCCAACGACCCCGCGTCCACGATGGGGCCGCTCATCTCGCGACCGCACCGCGAGAAGGTGCTCGCCTACTATGCGCG
>JANNEJ010000278.1:0-3493 GCA_031378585.1 Acidobacteriota bacterium
GGTCAGCGAGGCAAGTCATGACGACGGTTACGGTAACAAGCAGGCTGGAAGCGCCTGTCGACGAAGTGTTTGCGGCCTTTACCGACATCGAGCACAGCGGACGGCGCGTCTCCGGAATCAAGGGCATCGAGTTGTTGACCACCGGCGAGTTCCGATTGGGCGCCAGGTGGCGCGAGACCCGCGAGGTGATGGGTCGCCTCGACGATGCCGAGATGGCGGTCACGGCGTTCGAGAAGGGCCGCAACTACACCATCACGCATTACAAGGCCGGCGCCAAGATCGACACGATGTTCACCTTCGCCCCAGACGGCGAGGGTACGATTGTCGGCATCAACTTCGCGCTCGAGAACCAGGGACTGCCACCAGGCCTCCTGACACCCGTGAGTTGGGCCATTGCGGGCAAGGTCAGAGAAGTCCTGTCGAGGGATCTCAGCGACATGAAGACGTCGGTCGAGGCGTAGCCCTCAGCGCCCCTCGCGCAGTTCGGGTCGTTCTGGCCGGTCGGCGCTCTTGCAGATGCGCCGCAGCGCGGCGTCGAGGGCTGACGCACGCGCGCGCTGGCCTGCGGCCGTAGCCGCGCGGGCCGCCCCATAGACCGCCCGGAAGCGATTTGGCTCCTTGGTGAGCACCGCCTCGAACGCCGCCAGCGCTGCCGCGGGCTGCTTCACCTGCAGCAGCATCTCGCCCAGCAGTTCACGCGCGGGCTTGATGGGGCCGGGCGTGAGCGCGGCCTTCTCGGTGGCATCTTCGCGGTCGGCCGACTCGTGCATCAACCCCAAGGCCACGACGTGCTGCCCATCGGCCAGCGCGACCCACGCCGCGGCGCCGAGCCGCTGGATCTCGACCTGCTCGGCCCAATAGGCATCGTTGGCCGTCTTCAGGGTGTCGCGCAGTTCAGTGAGCTTCGCGACGTCTTGTCGCGCGGCGTCCACGCGCCCGAGGCGGGCCGCGCCAAGCGCTCGCGCGAAATGCGTGACAGCGTCGGCAAAGGCAAACGGCGTGGCCGGTGGCGCCAGCGCCGCGGCTTCGTCCCAGGCCGCGCGTTCGAGGGCGTAGCGCGCGGGAATCGCCGCCACGGCGTAGTACCCGGCCGAGGGCGGCGCCGCATTGCCAGCACCGGCGTTTGGAATCTTCGCGCCGAGCGGCTTCACGAGATCGATCGCGCGACGGGCGGCGGCGTCCTGCGCGGTTTGCAGGTAGGCATAGACCTGGTAGTCGAGCGCGTGCAGTTCCTCCGACGCGGCGCCGGGGTCGAGGTGCGCGGCGGCGGCTGATTTCAGGTTCGTGTCGATCGAGTCCTGCCACAACCCCAGGCGCGTGAAGGTGTGCGACGGCATGTGGAGCGCGTGGGGCGCGCCTGGCGCGATCGCTGAGTAGCGCCGGGCCGCGGTCAGCCCTCGCGACGCCAGCGGCGGCACGTCGAAGCTGTGGATGATGTAATGCGCGAGCCCAGGATGCTCGGGCTGGCGCGCGAACTCCTCCTCGAGGATGGACGCCGCCTTCAATTGATTCGCATAGGTCTTGTCGGTGGGTAGCGCCGTTTGTCCCAGCGAGAGCGCATAGAACACGCGAGCCTCCACGTCGGCTGGATACGCGGCGACCAGCGCCTCCATCGCCTGCTCGTAGGCCACCGTGCGCGTGCGCTGGTCACGCGTGGCGGTGTCGCGAAAGAGCAGGTCGACCGCGTTCAGGTAGGCCCGCTCGCGCGGGGTGCCGCCCGGAATGGCGCGCGCAACGTCGGCAGCGGCCAGACCGGCCTTGAGTGCCTGCGGCGTGCGGAAGCCGCCAAACGGATTGCTCCACCAGCTCATGGCGATGCCCCAATGCGCCATCACGCACGTGGGATCACGCTTCAGGACGGTGGTGAACGACTCGACCGCTGCGGAGAACCAGAACGAATGGAGCAACGCCACGCCCCGGTCGAACTCCGTCTGCACGGCAGGCGCGCACGAGGTCGCGAAATGCACGGCGCCGAGCTTTCCCGCCGAAGCGCCGTGATCGTGAGTGGCGGCGGCCTGCTGCGCGGTTGGCGTCGGTGTGTCGGCGACGACGCCCAAGACCACGATGCCGACTGCGACGAGCGACGTGCGTGCCATGACTGATACTCCTCCCGAGTGATATCAATCCCGGATAGCGCCAACCAGACGCGCTGTGGGCTACCGTAGTGAGCCGGCCGGTGCCGACTCCTCGAACTGCCACGCGGCGCCTGTCTTCACCATCTTCACGAGCGACAGCGACCGGCCTCCGAAACGCTCGCCTTCCAGTTCGAGCACGGCGACCGTCTCACTCACCATCACGCCGCCGGCGACCTTCGCCTTCGTCATGGGCAACCGCGCGTTGAAGATGTCGACCGCCGACGACGCGTTCTCGGCCGGCGTGTTGTAGTCGCGGTCGTATCCCGGTAGCGCCTTGGGGCTCAACCCGGCCTTGATGCCCGGCCAGTTCTTCTTCGTCACGGCGGCCAGGAACCCCGTGAGCGCCTTCCCGGGATCGCCCCCGCCGGCCGGCAGCGGCGTGCCCGTCAGCGCGGGCATGACATCTGCCGAGAACTTTACGTCGATGGTGTAGGTGGGCCCGTCCATCGTCTTCAGGGGTGCGGCCGAGAACACCCGCCCCTCGATCTTCGTCGGGGTGTTCGTGGTGAGTTCAGCCTTGAGCCCCCCCGACGCGTCGTTCATGTACTGCGTCATGGTCTTGGTGTAGGTAGCGTTCATGGTCACCGCGCCGTCGGCCCCGATCCACAGCAGCAGGTAATTGCGATCCCGCAGCTCTTCGACGTTGATGGCAGTGGCGTGGGGATCGAGGTCGCCGGCCAGGCGCGCCGCATCGACGGGCACGTCGGTAAGCAGCAGCTCCACGTGCGTGTTCCGGGCGTTGCGCCCGTCGCGCACGACGTACGCAATCGCCTGCGTCGGCGAGATCGTGCCGGTCGCTGACTTGACGGTGCCAGACGCTGGACCAGCCGCGGCCACAGCGGCCGTGGCCACGACGAGGGGCACCACACAGGCAAACACTCTCATCTGTTCCCTCCAATGCACCGGCAGGCCGGCTGGACCGCGCATGTGGAACGTTCACGCGCTCGCGCGCTGCCAGCCCGGCATCGGCCGCATTCGTGCCAGGTCAGTGCCGCCTCGCCGACTACTCTACTCGTCTACAACCAGAGAGCGACGAGATTCGGCCATCGACGTCACGCCCGCTTCGGCCACGGTCAGGCGGTCGTCCAACGCCGCAAGGGTCCTCGGCATACTGCAGTGGTGCCTTCGATGCCATCAAGCGAAGATCTCGAGGTGTTGCGGGTACCCTTCGAGGACCGCTAGGTCCGGCCTTTTGCGGCGAGTCCGTCTACGTCGCCGTCTGCGCCGCCAGCACCAATGCGCCGATCACCCCGGAGCGGTTGCCAAGGGCGGGCGCCACGACGTAGCCGTCCATGCCGTCCAGCACCTCGGGCGCCTGGATGTACCCGTTGAGCAGCGCCTTCAGCTGCTGCCGCACG
>JANNEJ010000295.1:0-4665 GCA_031378585.1 Acidobacteriota bacterium
CCAGGTCTGATCGGCGTCGGTGTGAAGGCGCGTCTTCTCGTAGCGTGAAAGCCGCACGCCCAAGCCCCTAGCACCCAGCCCCGAGCCCCGCGCGAGCCCGTACACGAGAAGGGGGCTGGAATCTTCCAGCCCCCTTCTCACACCCGCTCGCGCTCGACTTACCAGTCGAACTTCACGCCGGCCTTGGCGATGCGCGGTCCGAGCACCGTCGTGGCCCGCTCGAACGACGTGCCACTGCGCCAGTTGATGTTGGCCGCCGTGTTCGAGTTCGTCAGGTTGAATACGTCGACAAACACCGCCGCGCGCGCCTTGCTGCCAAACCGCAGCCGCTTTTCAGCGCGAATGTCGACCACCGCGATGTTGTCCTGCCGACGCTCGCCGATCGGCTCGGCCAGAATGAGCTGGTTGCCGTAGTTGAGCGCCGCATTGAAGAAGCGGCCGTACGGGGCGCCGGTCTGCACCTTCACCACCGGGGTGATGTTGATGCCCCAGCCCGCGTCGACCGTGCCGCTCAGCTTGGCGTTCCAGTTGGTGAATTCGTTCTGGGTCTTCTCGTTCGGGTTGGTCGGGTAGCTGCCGAAGAACGAGAAGTTCGAGACCGCGGTCGCGAAGCGGTTGTTGAAGTAGATGTTGCCGAACTCGTTCGTCCAGGTGTACGACAACGAGGCGAGCGCGGACCAGCGCTTCGAGTAGCGCTTATTGGCCGACAGCTCCAACGTCTTGTAGGTGCCCTCGTAGCCGTCGACGTTGGTGACCAGCTGGTTCGACTGGCCGAGCAGCGCCGGGTTCAGGTTGCGCGCCGAGAACGGGCGGTCGTCGCTCGTCCCAACCACGCCGTCGGCACCAGGATCGGTGACCGTGACCGGCACGTCGTAAGCGCTGTCCGGACGCAGCGAGTTCACCTGCTGCCAGCCGTTGTTGTCCTTCTTCCACACGAAGCCGGCGCGCACGCCGAGGTCCGCCATCACGGAGCGTTCCACGAAGACCGACGCTTCATCGGTGTAAGCGTTGCTGAGGTCGCCGGCGAGCGACACGTTCGAGCTGCCGCCGAAGCGCTGCTCGAGCGCGCCCTGTTCGCCCGGCTGGAACACGCGGTCGTTGTTCAGGTCGTTCCAGATGAAGTCGCTGTACTGGTTCGCGGTGTTCGGGTTCAGCGCGTCGGCGAGGTTGACGCCCGTGTTGAAGTAGAAGCGTCCCAGGTTGGCCTTGACGACCGTCGTGCCGTCGCCCATCACGTCGTAGCTGGCGCCGAAGCGCGGCACGATGTGGTTGAACGTCACGATGCTCGAGCGCTCGGCAAACGACTGCGCCGCGGCGAATCGGCCCGCCGCGAGCTGCTGCTCAGGCAGCCACACGCGGTAGCGGTCGAAGCGCGCGCCCACATTCATCGTGAGGCGCTTGACGGTCCACGTGTCGGTCACGAAGACGCTCGTGGTTGCCAGCGCGTTCAGCGAGTCGGCGTTGTTCTGCAGGCGGACCGACGCCGGCGTCGTTGCCGAGAGCGGTCCGGTGAGCGCGCCGTTCACGAAGTGGATCACGTTGTTGGCGTAGGCTTGATTCCACAGCGTCTGACCGGACTCGTCGAGATACTCGCCGCCGCCCTTCAGGTTGTGCGAGCCACCGAGGAAGTTGTCCTTGAAGTAGCTGATCGCGCCCGTGTACTGGTTGCGGCGCCGGCGCAGTTCCCAGTCGCGGCCGCCGCCGAGCACCTGGTTGGTCGAGAGCGACTCGTAGCGCGTGTCGGTGGTGTTGCTGTCGAGGCCGAAGTTGTAGCCGAACTGACCGGCCCGGAACTCGACGAACACGTTCTGGCCGAGCGTGCCGTTCCACTCGCCCTTGTAGACCCAGCTCGGCGAATCCTGCAGGGTGGTGGAGTCGGCCGTGATGTGGATCGGCGCGCCGAGGCGGTTGCTGCTGTCGGTGCGGTTGGGCTGGGTCTTCGTGCCGCGCTGCGCGTAGCCGACGAACTTGTTGCTCTGGTTGAGCTGATAGGTCAGCTTGCCGGTGTAGTTACGCAGTTTCGTGTTGAACGCCGTGCCGTCGAGGAACGAGCCGGCCGGAGGCGCCGCAACGGAGTTGCGCTGGTCGAGGAAGGCACCGAAGCCCCAGATGCGGTCCTTCAGCACTGGGCCGCCGATGCCGACGTTGGTGTTCTTGTAGCTCGCCAGTCGATTGCCGTCCGGGCGAATCGAGGCGCCCGGCGTCGGCAGGGTCTGGTCGGCCGCGAGGTTACGGCTCTGGAAGCGGTCATCCTCGGCGTCGAAGTAGAGGCTGAGGCTGGGGCTGTTGCCGCCGCTCTTGCTGACAAACTGCGTGAGGACGCCCGACGTGGGCATCTCGGCCGAGTTCGCCGCCGCGCCGATGAACACCTCTTCAAAGGACCCGTAGTCCAGATAGAAGCCAGCCGCCGCGGTGCCTTCGGTCGTGTTGATGCCCTCGACGAGTGGACGATTCTGGCCCGAGTAGCCGTAGGCGAAGTAGGTGGTCTGCGTGCCCATGGTGGCGCCGCCGACGTCGACGCGGTTCAGGGTCACCGAGGGCGTCGTGGCCAGCAGCGACCACATGTCGCGGGCGTTGGGCAGCGACGCCAGGTTCTGGGCGTCGAAGTTGGTCTGCAGCCGGGTGGCCGTGGTGTCGATCACCGGCGATTGGCCGCTGACGGTCACGGTTTCCTGAAGATTCGCCACGCTCAGCGCCACGTTGACGCGCGCGTCGAAGCCCAGCGTGATGCGGACGGCATCGCGCTTGACCTGACCGAAGCCGGCCAGTTCGTAGGTGAGGGCGTATTCACCGGGAGCCACAGCGGGGAAGCGGTAGATACCAGCCTCGTTCGTGACGGCGCTGAGCGCGCCGATCTGCGCCGGACTGGTGGCGGTCACGGTGACCCCCGGGAGCACGCCCCCCTGGGCGTCCTTGACTTCACCGGAAATACTCCCGGTCGAACTCGCGCCTCCGCCCTGGGCAAACGCGCCCGGGACGGCCAGCAGCACCGCGGCTGCCAGCGCAAGCAGAACTCTGCTCAAACGTGCCATGAAACTAACCTCCTGTGGGGTGGTCTTGCAAAAACGCCCCGGATACACGACTCCGGTTCGTGAAAAGACCGCCGTGCCAATCGCGGCGCGCGGCGGTCGCGACCCTCTAGAGCAAGGTCGATGCCCGATTTGACGCAGTCGCGGGGAAAGTCGGTCCACCCGCCTCGGGCGGCGAGCTGGTGGGGACGAGCGACGGCAATACGTGACGAATCGAATGAAAATAGAATAAATTCGCAGTTCAGCCCAAGCGAAGCGTCCGAAATTGGGACGCCAGGACCACGGCTCATTCAAGCGGACGAATTGAATCCTTCGCGTTTTTGGGTTGCGCGAATTCAATAATTCGAACGCGCGCGTCTGGGGCCTATGGCATCAACACGGGCAAGGCCGTGATGACCGACGCCGCAATCGCCACGACCGTGACCACCAGACAGAGGACGGCGGCCACCAGATGGTCGATGCGCTCAGGCTTCAACGGGTCGAGCAGGCGTCCCGCCACATACCCGCCTACGAATCCACCCAGATGCGCCTGATTGTCAATACCGGGCATGATGAGCCCGAACACGCCCATCATGAGCGCGTACTGCAGGCCCGCCTCGCCGACGTGTCGGCTGCCCGTGCGCCGTCCGTAGTAGACGAGCGCTCCGAGCAGTCCGAAGATCGCGGCCGACGCGCCGACCGAGAAGCCGGCGCCGCCGAGCAACCGGGCAAGCAGCCGGCCGATGAGCGGCACCATATTGAGATACGCGCCCAGGTACTCGCCTGCCACCGACGTGAAGGCGAAGCCCACCACCCCCGACACGGTGTAGAGAATCACCATGCGACCCGGGCCGTACAGTTCGGCGACGGCCGGGCCGAGCTGGCGGATCCAGAGGACGTTGAACAGGATGTGGAGCACGCCCGCGTGCAGCCAGCCTGCCGTGAGCACCGTCCACCACCGGCCGAACCGGAACACCGGCACCGCGCCGCTGCTGCCGAGCGCAAAGAGCACGTCGTTGCGTGGGGCGAGCATCGTCTGCAGCCCGGAGCCCGACGCCAGCAGCGCCAGCACATACAGCGTGATTGTGCCGCCCATGACGAGCGGCACGAACCCCAGGTCGTTCCCCAAGCGCCGGAACACGGGCGCGAAGCCCCACAGTCCTGGATTGCGCCGCTGGCAGTTGTAACAGGTCGGGTCGTTGACGCCCACCAGAACTCCGCACGACGTGCAGAGGACCGAGCCTTCGGTCTGACGCTTGAACACGCCTCTACTCTACTGGACAGGCGGGGCTCGGGGCTCGGGTCCCGGGGCTCACGGCTTCGCCGCGCCGAAATACTTCTGGTACCAGGCGATGCTGCGCTCGAGCGCGTCGACGACGTGGCCGGTTTCGCGCAGCCCGTGCCCTTCGCGCGGATACCGCACGAAGGTCGTCGGCACGCCCACGTCGTGCAGGGCGGTGTAGAGTTGCTCGGCCTCGGCGATGGGCACGTCGTTGTCGTTTTCGCCGTGGAGGATGAGCGTCGGCGTCGCGACCTTGTGAATCTGGCGCAGGGGCGATCGCTGCCACAGCACGTCCATCAGGCCGTCCTGATGCGGATAGCGGCCGTACTCCACCGCCAGGTAGTCGTGGTAGTAGGCCATGTAGTTGAAGCTCAC
>JANNEJ010000305.1:0-2255 GCA_031378585.1 Acidobacteriota bacterium
AATTCGCCGCTACAGGGTCGAGCCGTTGGCGGTGCTCGTTGGAGGGCGCGCAGGCCTTCGGCTACACTTTGCCTCCATGCCCACGCCCTCTCGCGCCGCCGGGCCGGCGCTCACCCGGGCCATCGGCCTGGCGCAGGCCACCGCCATGGTGGTGGGCACCATCATTGGCACGTCGATTTTCGTGCAGCCAAGCGAGATCACGCGCGAAGTGCCGACGATCGCCGGCATTCTGGTCGCGTGGACGTTCGCGGGCGTGCTCACTTACCTGGGCGCCATCGTGTGCGCCGAACTGGCATCGGCGTTCCCGCAGACCGGTGGCGTCTACGTGTTCCTGCGCGAGGCGTTCTCCACGCGCGTGGCGTTCATGTGGGGTTGGGCCAATTTCTGGAGCATCCACTCGGGCATCATCGCGGCCATCGCGATGGTGTGTGCGCGCTACGTCGCCTTCTTCGTCGACCTGAACCCGTTCCAGCAACAGCTCGTCGCTGCAGCGGTGATTGCCCTCATCTCGGGTCTCAACTACCTGGGCGTGCGCGCGGGTACCAACGTGCAAACCGTCATCACGGGCGCGAAACTTGCGGCCATCGCGGTGCTGCTCGTGGCGGGCGTGGCCTACTCCGGCGCGGGTGGCGGCGACGCCTGGACGCTGACCCTGGCCGAGGTCACCGCGGTGCCGATGGACCGGATGCTGCTTGGAGTCGGCGCGGGCCTCTTCGCGTTTGGCGGCTGGCACATGGTCACGTACGCGGCCGGCGAAACGACCGACCCGGTCCGCACGCTGCCCAAGGCGCTCACGATTGGCGTGGCCGTCGTCACCGTGTGCTACATCGCTCTGAACGCCGTGTATCTCTACGTGCTGCCGCTCGACGCCGTGCGGCAATCGCCGCGCATTGCCGCGGATGTAGCGCAGGTGCTCATGGGACAGACCGGCGCCTCCGCCGTGTCGGTGCTGGTCATCCTGTCGGCCGTTGGTGCGCTCACTGGCATCGTGCTGGCGGGGCCGCGCATGTATCTCGCGATGGCGCAAGACGGCGCGATGCTCGCGATGCTCGCGTGGCTCGGTGCCGTGCATCCCCGCTACCGCACGCCGCACCGCGCGATCGTGCTGCAGGCCATCTGGTCGTCGGTGCTCGTGCTCACCGGCAGCTACCCCACGCTCTTTGGCCGCGTCATCTACATGGAGTGGTTCTTTTTCGCGCTCATGACGGCCGGCGTCTTCGTGCTCCGACAACGCGCCTCGTACCAGCCGGCGTACCGCATGTGGGCCTATCCCGTGGCCCCGCTCGTGTTCATTCTGGCCTCGCTCGCCATTGTCGCCAACCAGCTACGGGCCCAACCCGCCGAAGCCCTCTTCGGTGCTGCCGTGGTCGCCACCGGCTGGCCCGTGGCACTCTGGGTCACGCGGCGCAGAGCCTGACCTGTTGGCGCAGGGGAGGTCGTGTCGGCGTGGTGTCCGCTGGCGGCGAAATCTGAGGATCGGCTGCTTTGGCGGTCTCCCGTGGCCTCGGGTGCATTTCCACTCCGCGCCAGGACGTCCCGCCAGGCCGAACCGAAGTTGAGCCGACAGTGGATGCCGCGTCGGCGCGACCGAATGGGCCGCCCGCGGTATGGTAGCCTTCGCCCCACATGGAAATCCTCGACGTCCACAACCACTACTACCCCCCCGAGTACCTGGCCGAACTGAAGAAAGGCCACAGCACCATCACCGTCGACGAAGACGCCGAGGGCAACCCCCGCGTCCACTATCCCGGCGACTACAACATCGTGGTGAAAGGCCACCGCGATATCGACTACCGCCAGGACGTGCTGGACCAGCTCGGCATCGCCAAGCAGGTCATCACCTTCACCACGCCTGGCGTACACGTCGAGGGGCCGGCGCTGGCCGCCGAGTGGGCGCGGCTTGTGAACAACTGCATGGGCACGATCGTCAAGGAGCGCGCGCAGCACTTCTCGGCCCTGGCCACGCTGCCCCTCAACGACCCGGCCGCCTCGGTCGTGGAGCTCGAGCGCGCCATGAAAGAACACGGGCTGCCCGGCGCCATGCTGTTCAGCAACGTCAACGGCGTGCCGCTCGCCGACGAACGCTACTTCCCGCTCTACCAGAAGGCGCATGACCTCGGCGCCGTGCTGCAGATTCACCCGGAGTATCCGCTGGGCGTCGAGGCCATGAAGAAATACTGGCTCATGCCCCTTGTGGGCTTCCTGATGGACACCACGCTGGCCACGGCGCATCTGGTGTTTGCGGGCGTGCCCGA
>JANNEJ010000692.1:0-5700 GCA_031378585.1 Acidobacteriota bacterium
AAGTTCGGCGCCTTCGTTGACGGACGTCACGTGCTGGTCAAGTTCGCCGCTCGTGGCGGTGCAGGTGATGTCGTCGCCAGGCGCTGGTGCGATCTGCTCGTGCTCGAGGCGCTGGCGCTGAGTGTGGTGTCTGCCCGCGGCCTGCCCGCAGCTCAGACCAGCATCATCAACAGCGCTTCACACTGTTTCCTCGAGAGCGAGCGATTCGATCGCGACGGCATCAGGGGTCGTCTCGCCGTAGTGAGCTTGGCGGCGGTTCAAGACGACCCCGCGGATCCATGGGCGCGAGCGGCTGTTCTCCTGAGAGCCGCCGGCCGTCTGTCCAATGAAGATGCTCGGCGCCTTCAGTGGCTCGATGCGTTCGGCGCACTCATCGCCAATACGGATCGGCATCCATACAACGTCGTCTTCTTCGCCGACGGTGCAACCCTACGGCTGGCGCCGGCGTTCGATCAGGTGTCGATGTTCTACGCGCCGACCGCCGATGGCCACGTGCCGCCGCGGACCTTTTCGCCGCCGCACGCGACTGCCGATACGCTGGAGGTGTGGGATGCCGCCCGTGCGGACGCGCGTGAGTTCTGGCAACGGGCGAGTGATGACGATCGCGTATCGGATGCTGTTCGGGGGTTGTCTGCCGCCAACGCACGGGCGCTCGCCAACTGAGCGCTGGTCGTGGTTCAGGTTGGGCAGGATGGCTCCGGCCGTACGGGCACCACGCCATCACACCCAAGCCGAATCGCTATCGGTTGCGTTCTCATGGAACCAACTTGGCAGACCACGGCGCCACCCCAGCCATTCGAGCGCTGGACGGGCGGACCGCCGTCGGCCCATCGGCTAGGCTGACGGGTCGTCGACCGCAGGCGCCAGAAAAATCGCGGAACTTCGCGCCGCGCCCGGGTATACTCGCGGCCCTGCAACTAGGGTGCCCTGTCGGGTCGCGCCAAGCCCGAGCGTCGTGGGTTACCCGACGAAGTCGGGGGTGATAGATGAGCACGCTCTCAAGGGCTGGCCTCACGCTGGCGCTTCTCGCTGGATTCGTCGCACTCGGGAACTACGCCGTCACGGCGCAGGTGAAGGGCAACGACAACAACATCTCGGTGATGGACGACTGCCTGCCGGGGGACCCGGCGTGGAATCCCACTGGCGGCTGCACGCTCAAGCCGCACGAGGGCGATGTGCCGATCGCCGAGTTCGGGGCATTGCTGCGGTCGCCGCTCGCCGCCATCGGCGGTGTGCCGTTTCTTGTTGGCCATCCGTCCTGGCGCAACGAGCCCTCGCACCTCACGGTCAATCCTGGGAAGACGGTTCGCGTGACCAACCATGGTGGACGCGGTCACACCTTCACCGAGGTGGCCAATTTCGGTGGCGGCTTCATCGGCGTCCTGAACGTCGGGATGACCCCTGCCCCGGAGTGCGTGAGCACCACGAACCGGCCCATCCCGCTGGCTCCTGGGGCGACGATCGATCTCGAAGCCGGCGCACCGGGTCTCCATAAATTCGAGTGCTGCATCCACCCGTGGATGCGGGCGACGATTCGCGTCGAATAGGTCGATTCAGTGGCCCGGTCCCGGCTGGCGCGCCACCAGCCGGGGCCCGATCCCAGGCTGCCGGTCAGACCACGCGGTAGATCTCCCGCCGGCCGGTGAGCCACAGGTCGGTGTAGCCCTTCAACGTCTCGCGCAACGCCGCATTGGTCTGGTACTCGTGCATGTGCCGGTCGAACTCCGCCATGTCGGCCACGTCGGCTTCGAGCACCACGGTATTGAACTGGGCCGCGTAGTCGGTGAGCACGCGGGCCTTCATGGCCGGGTAGGCGGCATTGGCCGCCTTGAACATGGCGGCGAGTTTCGATGCCTGACCGGGTCTGGCGGTGAACACTTCACGGATGACCAGCATGGGTGCCTCCAGGAGCGCGAGCGGACCGGCGGTTCAGCCGCGGGCGGTCGCGACGTTGCTGCTGATGTCGAAGACGGCGGCGGCGCCGTCCGAGAACCTGCGCAGGATACCAGCACTGTCGGCGACGATGGCCGCCACTGTGGCGGCGCGGGTCTCGTCGCTCATCGTCTTGCCCGCGGCCGACATCCCGACCAGGGCCATGACATTCATTCGTACGAAGACGGCGCCGTCGTCGAACCGCAGCGTGCGCGTGACCGTGTCCACCGTCACGTCGCCGAAGCCAGCGTCCGTCAGCAGGGCGCCGAGCTCGCCGCCGTCGCCGAAGGCGTGCCGCTGGTCGACGACCGGGCCGAGATGACGTTCGGCCACCGGTTGCAGCGCGTGGAACATCGGAATCTCGTCGGCAGAGCGCCACGTCGACACACCGAGCCGGCCGCCGGGGGCCAGGGCGCGGCGCATCTGGCGGGCCGCGACGACGCGATCGGGAAAGAACTGCAGGCCCTGCTGGCAGGTGACCACGTCGAAGCGCTCGCCCTCGGCCAGCGGCAGGTCGAGGGCGCTGCCGTCGCGCCAGGTGATGGCCGGCGCCACTGCCCGCGCCACCTCCAGCATGCCCGGGCTCACGTCCACCCCGACGACCGCCCCGCCGGGCCCGACGCGCTCGTGCGCCAGCCGGGCGACGATGCCGGTGCCACAGGCGATGTCGAGCACGCGCTCTCCGGCGGCTGGGCCTACCAGGTCGAGCAGCACCTCGGCCCAGGGGCGGAAGAGCGGGCCCACCAGCCACTGCTCGTACATCGCCGGAAAGCTCTGCTGGTTGTTTGCGTAGGCCGGCAATGACATCTAGGCCTCCTGAAAGACGTGCTGCGAGTCGGCGAATTGGGACCGACGCTTTTGCGCGAGGTTACCAGAAACAGCAACCGGTGTGGACACCGGCGCGGTCGTTGCCGAATGGCTCCGACCGCTCCAGGGAGGTTGTTGGCGTCAGCGCTTGCGCAGCACGTTGTCGACGCCCTGAAGCGACGAACCCCTTCTCTCAACCACTCTAGTCCACGCGGTCTCCATCAATCGCACCTCGTCGCCAAGTGACGATGCCGCCGCCGCCTGGCCGCCGGCCGGATCGAGACACGGCAGGTCCCAGACCTCGCCCAACAGGCCCTTCTGGCGCACGTACCACCCACGCGTATGGTCTCGTTCGAGCGGGAAGGTCGCGCACGCAAACGGCTTGTATCGATACTTCTGCCCTTCGGCGGCACCGAGTTGGTGCAGGACGCAGCCGGCGTTGAAGAACACGCACCAGCCGCCAACGACGCGGAGGCTGTGCGTGCCTGCTTTGCGACGGCGGCTCATGAACCCAGCCTGCTCGATAGCGCTCGCGGCGCCAGGTCGCATCAACGGCAGGAGGGCGTCCATCCGCTGCGTGATGCGTGCCTCTTCGTCGGCATACACAGGGGGCCGCCCGTTCTTGCAGCAGATGCCTGCGCAGCCGCGCCCGAACGTGCACTCGAAGCGTGCCTCGGTCAGGTTGAACACTCGTGTGGACATCGGGTCAGTAGTACCAGAAGCCAGGGTCTGACGTCGCCGCGCCGGCAGGGAGGAATCGAATGGACACGCCCTTCTCCTTTCCGCCCATTCGGCACAGCACCTGGAAGTTGGTCATGTACGTGCCGAACAGCTGGACTTGTTCGCGCTCCAAGGTTCGAATCAGCACTTCGTCGGTCATGCCGACGACTTGAAACGTCAGCCATTCGGAGTCCGATGGCAGAAGGTTCAGCCGCACTCCAAAGCGGGTTTCGAGCCAGGCGCGTACTGCCTTCAGCTCGGGTCTCGCAGCGTATTCCCAGGTGACGTTCCTATGCACGCCGCACCTCCGGTCGAGCGACGGGTTGTGCGATGTCTTTGACGTAGATCAGGCAGTCATCGCCAAGCCTGTAGAAATCGGCAATACGGCCAGCCTGCCGATAGTCGAGACGTTCGTAGAACGCGCGAGCCCGATGATAGTCAGGCCGTGCGCTGGTTTCAAGCACCATGCGCCGTCCGCCGCGCGCGCTGATGAATGCCTCGGCGTGATGCTGCAGGGCACGTCCTATCCCGCGGCCTTGCCAGTGCGGATGGACACACACCCAATACAGATACCAGGTGGACTCCGTCAGTGGCGCCCTTCCCAGGCACACGTATCCGGCCACCTGGCCGGCATCATCTGCGGTGAAGAGGGTGTAGGCCCCCGAGTTCGACGCGCCCTCGTCGAACAGCTCCAGTGCAACCGCCACCTCCTCGGCGTTGAACGCGGCGCAGCACCGCAGCGCCTGCTCAACTGCGGCACGGTCGACGGCGCACGACGGCCGTACTAGCGCGCCCACTCGACCTGCCGCCTCAGAAACTCTGCCCAGGCCCAACCGGCCTTCTCCGCGGCCCGGCAGACGCGGCCTTCGGCGTTCAACGCGGCGTTGGGGTTGACGTCGATCACGCACGGCACATCGTGCTGGTCGAGCCGCAGGTCGACCGTGCCATATCCGCGCAGGCCCGTCGCGCGCCAGACCCGCTTTGCGACGTCGATGAGTCGACCTTCCAGCACCGCATCGAGTCGACCATGCAGCACCAATGGTGCGTTGAGGTAGGCGTCGGATTCCATGTCCCACTTGCCCTCGTAGGTGATGATCGTGGAGCCTCCGCTGAACGCGATCTCGCCGACCACCAGGCACTCCGGCTCGCCTGGTCCCCACATGGACACGACGAACTCGCGACCGGGCAGGAACTCTTCCACGATCATCGGGCCGGCCGCCCGTGCGATCACCGCTGCGGCCTGACGCTCGTTGTCGCACACCGAGTCCCGGTCGATGCCGGCCGAGCCGTCCTCGTCGAGCGGCTTGACGATGCATGGGTACACCCCCGCCCTCGGGACGCGGACACCCGCGGCGGCGAGCACGATCTTGGTGAGATCCTTGCGCCGGCACAAGGCGAGCGTGTCACTGCGCGATCCCGTGAACGGCACGCGGAGCCATTCAAACAGCATCGCGGCGTGCGCTTCGAGTCGCGGATCGCACAGTGGCGCTTCGCACAGGTTGAACACCACGTCAGGTCGCACGCGCGCAATCGCCGCGATCATCTCGGCTGGTTGTCCGTGCACGCCGGCGATCACGGCATCCGGCAAGCCGGCAGCGATCTCTTCGGCAGTCGCGTTGAGATCGAATTCCCATTCCCAACGCCCGTCGCCGGCGCGTTCTGGTGGCAACGTGTGGAGAATGAGCACCCTCACGCCGGGACCATCGCGTAGCGTTGCAGGGCGTGGCGAAAGATCTCCTGCACCAGCTGTGCGTGCGACATCGTGGCACGCGACAGGATGACGAGGTCGCTGGTCTCAGGATTGAGACCGGGGAGCGGATTGCACTCGAGAAAGTACGGACGTCCCGTCGCATCGAGGCGAAAGTCGAGCCGTGCCACGTCGCGGCAGCCAAGCAGGCGATACGCCTGGAGCGCGGACGCTTCCACTTGCAGGCGGGTGGCCTCATCAAGCCGGGGCGGCTGGTAATACCGCACACGCTCGTCACATGCTCGTTTGGCTTCGACCGAGTAGAGGAAGTACGGCGACGGCGCTGCCGGAGCGATCTCCATCATGCCCAGCACGCGTATGCCGCGCCCATTGCCGAGAATGCCGACGGTGAGCTCGGCGCCCGGCAGATACTCGCCGACCAGCACCGGACAGCCGTACAGAGCGCGGACGCGCGCGACGAGCGTCCGCGCGTCATCGGCCGTGACGGCGACCGAGTCGTCCCGAACACCTTTGCTCGATCCCTCGTCGTTTGG
>JANNEJ010000367.1:0-2275 GCA_031378585.1 Acidobacteriota bacterium
CCTGCGGCGTCGCCGTGGCGGACGCGATCTGGAACTCCTCGAGGGCCGGCACGGCGCCCGCCCCGAGCGGCTCGAGCGCGATGCCGTGCGCCCGCAGTCGTTCCAAGACCGCCTTCTCGCTGGCCGGCACGACGTACGCCGAGGGCACGCGCTCGCTGTCGGTCGACGCAAATGTCGTCTCGTCCCACATGCGCTCGGGCGTGCTCACGTTGCGCCGCTTGTGGATGATGCGACCGGAGTAGGGATTCACCTCTTCGTCGACCGCGCCCATCAGGATCTCGATCTTCTCGGGACGGCGGGCCACCGCCGATCGCAGCGACAGCCGCTGCCCGACGAGCGAGGCCGTGTCGGCCGCGGCCGACAGGTCGCGCAATCGCGCGGCGTTGGCGTGCGCGTAGCCGAGCACTTCTTCGAGGAAGCGCCGGTTGTTCGTGACGCGCTCGGCAAAGGGCAGGTAGGAATACGTCTCGCTCAGGATGCCGAAGCGATTGCGCAGCCCCCAGTAGTTGTGGGTGTAGCGCGGCAGGTCTTCCACGGTGGTCCACACGCGCTCCGGCGTCTGGCCCGACACGTTGCCGTACGAGCGGAAGTCCCAGCCGTCCTTGGCCTTCACGGTCTTCACGACCTGCGCGAGCCATGCGGCCGTTTCGCGCACCACGGCGGGGTCAATGGCCGGGTTGTTGGGCGTCTCGTAGGTGAGCTGGTACGCGTGGCGCGATCCGTTGGTCGTGTGCAGGTCGAGCATCACGTGCGGATCGAAGTCGTTCAGCAGCCGCACCATCGAGCGCGCCTCGGGGGTGTCGAGCTTGATGTTGTCCCGGTTGATGTTCAGGCCCTGCGCGTTGGCCCGCGTGCCCTGGCCGCCCATGGGGCCATGCTGGAACCCGCGGCTCGTGAGCGTGACCTTCTCGTTGCCGTCGGCGTTGTAGATGGGATTCACGAGCAGCACCATCGACTCCGTCCAGTCGGCGTGAGCGCCGTTGGCGATGTCGCGGACCAGGGCGAGAGCGGCTTCCTTGCCCTCGACCTCGCCGGCGTGGATGTTGGCCTGGATGTAGACGCGCAGCTTGCCGCTGGCGCGCACCGCCGCCGGCGTGGCGTTAGGCACGCGGCCAACGACCGCGAGCGGCAACGACCGGCCCTCGAACGTGTAACCGAACGACGTGAGATGCACGAAATCGGACGCCTGGTCGACCGTGGCGAGGAACTGCTGCACGTCGTCGTAGCGGCTGGTTTCGGTGAAGTTGGAGCGTTCCGCGCGCGTCATGAGAGCGGCCAGTGACGGCGCCTGGCGCGACTGGGCGACGGTGACGGCAGAGGCGGCGACGGCCAGGATGAAGGCGGGGAAGTGACGTCTGAGCATGGCGGGATCTTATCCGCCCCGCGGCGTCGCTGAAACGTGACCTCGCGGTGTTGGTCCCGCCACATCCGGCCCGTACAACTGACGTGTCCGGGCTGTTTCTGACAACCAGACCCCGACAGGAGACGCACAGATGAGACTGCCGATGAGAAGTGCACGTGTCTTTGTTGCCACCGCCCTTGTGACGAGCGCGACCGCGCTTGCCGCTCACGGTGGCGCCAGGTTCTGGGAGTTCACGCCGCTGGCGCTGTCGGCCGGACCAACGACTGACGAGAGCCGGCCGATCACCTTTGGAAGCGCCGAGTTCGCGCAGCGTTCGATTGCGGACCGCACCAGCGTGCTCGCGGAGAACACCCCGAACTCCGGTAGTTGGGATATGAACACGCTGAACGAATCGGGCCCAGAGCGCGGTCGGTTCCTGTTCACGGTGTTCGAGACCGGGCAGTCGGGCGTGCAGCGCCACGACTTGTGGAACGGCACGACGGACACTATCTGGCAGAGCCCGGTCGCGGCGCCGAATCCCCTCGGCCATGTGGCCTTCGACGCCGCCTACTGGACGCCCTGGGGTACGTTCATCACCGCAGAAGAGAGCTGGACGACTGCGGCCGCCGGTGCCACGAGCCCCTACGGCCGTTTGTTCGAGCTGAAGAACCCGCTCGACGCGCCTGCCATCAAGAACCCGGTCACAACCGCGAGCAACGCGGGGGCAGAGTTCCTGCACCGCAACGTGATTCCGCGCACGTCGCACGAGGGGATCCAGTTCGACCGCGACGGCCACATGTATTTCATCGACGAACTGAACGGCGGCAGCCTCTATAAGTACACGCCGGCCGCCGACTTCCGCCGCGTGCTCCGCGGCACGGCTGACTACTTTGCCGCCGGACAGACCTTCGTGCTCCGCGTCGGCAACGGCGC
>JANNEJ010000375.1:0-3478 GCA_031378585.1 Acidobacteriota bacterium
GCCGTCGCGGCGCGCCAGGGTCGGTACTCGTAAGGCAGCGATGGACCGCTCCACGGGGCCGGGGACGAACAACAGCGTGCCGCTGTTCGAGACGGACACGATTGCCGAACCATCAGCTCCGCGCCTGACCCCCGTGACCACCGCCACCGGGTTTCCACGGACGGTCAGCGTGTCGGCATCGAAGGCCACCGCGAACATCGTGCCTGCCACCGCGTAGACGACGTGGCCGGTGGGGAGATACCTGGCGTCGGCACCGCCGTTGATGATGGTGCGACGTTCGCCAGAGGTGAGCGACTGCACGACGATGTGCGCCGTGTCCCACCGATCGACAACGACGTTGTTGATGCTGTTGGCCACCGTGAACATCACGGCCGTACCTCCGGGCAGCACCTGCGGACCGTACGCCACCTCGCCTGCTTCGACGGTGGCCAGCGGTTCCGGCTTCCCCCCATTGGGGGACACGCGGAACACGCCGGCGGCATCCTGGCCGAACACGATGCCGCCCTCGCCCCACGTGAGGCCACTCGGTTGTTGAATGCCCTGAGCGATCGTCAGCGCCTGCCCGCCTGCCACCGGGATGCGCTTGAGCGAACCGTCCGCAGTGCTATAGAAGACCACGGACTCGCCATCGGGCGAGAACGCGACACCAACGGGACCAAAACCTGCAGCCTGTCCGGGGATGAGGTGTGCCTCCACATCACCGATCGCGCGAAGGTAGAGTTCTACGCCGCGCGCACCGCGCGCACCAAAGGCCATCCGCGTGCCATCCGGCGACATGGCGACACTGGTAGTGACTCCGCGGTCACGCACCGCGATCGAGAACTGCGCGACCGGTGCGGGCGCGGCGGTCGCCGGCCTCAGACCCCACGCCACGCCGCCGACGATGGCAGCCGTCAGCACGACCGCGGCCGCCACTGGCAACGCGCGTTGCCACGGCGGCGTGACAGCGCCTGCATGTGCCACCGCCTGAGATGCCGCCGTCTCGAACGCGCCGTCGAGCGCGAGCCGCACGTCCTGCATGTCGCCGAGCCGCTGCTTCGCGTTCTTCTGGAGGCAGGCGCGCAGCACCTGCCGGATGCGCAGAGGCAGATCCGCAGGCAACCGCTCCCAGGCCGGGTCCATCTTCAGCACGTTGGCGAGCGTGTCCGAGACGTCGTCGCCGGCGAAAGCCCGTTGGGCCGTGAGCATCTCGAAGAGCACCGCGCCGAACGCCCACACGTCCGCGCGCCGATCGACGATTCGCCCCTTGGCTTGCTCAGGACTCATGTACGCCGCGGTGCCGAGGATCATTCCGGCCTGCGTGGCGTGCAGCGACATGGTGGGCGAGTTCATGGCCTCCGCGCTCGAGGCGGCGGCCGGCTCCATCGCTTTCGCCAGGCCGAAGTCGAGCACTTTCACCATGCCGTCGGCGCGGACCTTGATATTGGCGGGCTTGAGATCGCGGTGAATGATTCCCTGCTCGTGTGCGGCCTCGAGCGCCTCGGCGATCTGCTTCGCAAGGGGCAGGGCTTCATCAATCGGAATGGCGCCGCGGGCGATGCGCTGCGACAGATCCTCGCCCTCGACCAGTTCCATCACGAGGGCTCTCGTCGGCGGGTCTTCCCCCTTCGCGCCACGCACTTCGGTGGACGAGGACGACCCGCCGCGACGAAAGACTTCGAAGCCGTAGATCTGGGCAATGTTCGGATGATTGAGCGACGCCAGCGCCTTCGCCTCGCGCTCGAAGCGCGCGAGGCGCTCGGGATCAGCGGCAAACGCGTCGGGCAGGATCTTGATCGCGACCTGGCGGCCGAGCGTCGTGTCGGTGGCCTGCCACACCTGGCCCATGCCGCCTTCGCCGATTTTGGCGGTGATGTCGTAGATGCCGAGACGGGTGCCAGGAGTGAGGGCCACGGGTGCGGGTGATTATAGACGGGAAGTTCGGGCTGGAGGGCAGCCCGCCTCGAGGCCAACCAGACTCCCCACTGCCAGCGCCGCGCGCTTGACGGCCGCAGCAGCCATGAGTATAGTCAATGTATATACATGGCTACTTCCACGCAGATCGCCAAGTGGGGCAACAGTCTTGGGCTCAGGCTTCCGAAGTCAGTGGCGCTCGAAGCGCGACTGGACGAGGGGGACACGGTGATGGTGTCGGTCAAGGACGGCGCGGTCGTGGCCACGCCGTCACGGCCGAGGCATTCGATCGACGCCCTCGTGGCAAAGATGACGCGTGGCAATCGCCACGAAGAAACCGGCTGGGGCCCAGCGCCCGCCGGGCGTGAATTGTGGTAGCGCGCACCTACGTGCCCGAGGCCGGCGACCTCGTGTGGCTGACCTTCGACCCGCAGGCCGGCCATGAACAGCGCGGGCGGCGGCCGGCCCTCATCGTGTCGCCGCGCGTCTACAATGCGAAGGCGCGATTGGCGGTTGCGTGCCCCATCACCAGCCATGTGAAGGGCTACCCTTTCGAAGTCGCGATCCCTCAGGCCGGCAGGATTACGGGTGTGGTCCTCGCGGATCACGTGAAGAACCTCGATTGGGAAGCCCGCCGGGGTTGTTTTTGAAGCGAAGGCGCCGGCCGACGTCCTGGCTGAGGTCAGGGAACGCCTGAGAGCCTTGCTCGAGCTGTAGCACTCAACCGCGGGCCGCGCGCTT
Organism: Acidobacteriota bacterium; assembly: GCA_031378585.1. Lineage (GTDB taxonomy): Bacteria > Acidobacteriota > Vicinamibacteria > Vicinamibacterales > UBA2999 > CADEFD01. Next base: position 2,635 of record JANNEJ010000375.1, read on the forward strand.
CACGGCTGCGTCGCCTTCCATGGGTCGCCGTGTGCGTGGCTGCCGAGCAGAATCTTGATGTCCGAGAACTTGAAGCCGAGCGCCTCGACCGACTGGCACGTTCCGCTCGTCTCGATGCGCGCCTACGAGAACTCCGGTGACCTCACGATCGAGGCCGACGCGCTGGTGTTCGTGGACGGCAAGAAGACCGTGCGGATTCCCTGCAGTCAGATCACGTCCGTGCGCTGGGACCCGCTCGACAACGACATCGCCAACCACTGGACGGTCGTGCGGTTCACGGCCGACGACGGCAAGCCCGATGGCGTGGCATTCCGCGACGGCGGCAAGATGGGCCACAGCCAAGGCACCGGCATGATCTACGTCACGCTGCGCCGGGCGGCGAAGAAAGTAGCCCGCGCTCGGTCGGCACTGGCCACGGTCACCGGGCCGCGGTGAATCCGCTCGGCTTCACCCAGAAGCTCTCGCGCCACGTGCCGCCTGGGGGGATGGTCTGCAGCTCGCCGTACTGTCCCCGGTGCGCCATGTTGAGCGCGTTGCTGATGGCAGCCATCGGCTCGAAGCAGACGAAGTTGCGCTCTTGCGGCGGCGAATCGCCCTGGCCGCCACGGCCCGTCCCCGACGGATTGGGCGCCCACACCACCACCGACCGATAGCGTGGCCCGAGCACGACATCGAGCCGCTGCGACACGCCCCACACGGTCATGGTCGCCCGGCCGTCGCCGTCGCGGACCAGATCGCTGAACACCTCGTCGAGGTTGTAGTCGCGCAGGCTCACCTGCGGCGTCGGCAGCAGTCGCTCGGCCGGTTCGGTCTCGCCGGTCGGCAGCTTGCGCGCGTCGAGCCG
>JANNEJ010000387.1:0-5068 GCA_031378585.1 Acidobacteriota bacterium
GTGGCCGGCGCCAGACGGGGCCGCGAGTTGGGGTTCCCTACGGCGAACCTTTCGACCGACAATGAACTGGTGCCGCCGAGCGGGGTCTATGCGACCACCGCGGAACTCGACGGCACCTGCTGGCCGGCGATCACGAACATCGGGGTGCGGCCCACGTTCGAGGCGGCAGGATCCGTGACAATCGAAACGCACGTGCTCGGCTTCGACGCCGATGTCTATGGCGCCCGGTTATCGCTCAACTTCATCCAGCGGCTGCGCGACGAGCGCCGGTTTGCCGACGTCGACGCGCTGCGCGAGCAGATCGACCTCGATGTCCGGCGGGCGCAGCGGTTGTTCGACAACATATCGGTGTGACGATGAATCAGACGTCGTTCGAATTCACGATGCAGGTCTCGGGCGACCGCGCGATGCTTGGTGCCGTGCGAGATCTCGCCTCGCACGTGGCGTCGTACGCCGGCGGCAAGGCGGTGGCCGCGGCCGTGGCCGACGAAGTCGTGACGGCCGCGGAAGCCGCCATCGCGGCGTGCCGCGGCGATGGCACCCCGATTGACGTGCGCTTCGAGCGGACCGCCGAATGCCTCGAGGTGTTCGTGGCTGGCGGGCAGGCCACGTCGCTGTCGGCCACGCACCTGTCGCGCGGGCCGGGCCTGTCGGTCGACTGGTCGGTCGAGGGCGGCCGGCAGATCTGCCACATCCGCCAGGGAATGGCCTGAGGTCGTATCCATGCGCCTCTACAACACGCTCAGCCGGCAGCGCGAAGCGTTTGCGCCGGCGACCGCCAATCAGGTGCGCATGTACGCGTGCGGCTTGACCGTCTATGCGCGCGGTCACATCGGTAACTTCCGCACGTTCATCGGGCTCGACGTGTTGCGTCGCACGCTGAAGTACGTGGCCGGGTTCGAGGTGCGCCAGGTCGTGAATTTCACCGACGTGGACGACAAGACCATTGCCGGCGCCGGGCGCGAGGGCGTGCCGCTTGGTGAATACACCGAGCGCTACATTGCGGCGTTTCACGACGACTGCGCGTCGCTTGGCCTGGAGCCCTCTGAAGAGAATCCGCGCGCCACCGACCCGGCGAATATTCAGGCGATGTCGGACATGATTGCGACGCTCGAGGCCAAGGGACACACCTACCGGAGCGACGGCTCGATCTATTTCAAGATCGCGACGATGCCCAACTACGGGCGTCTGGCGCGCCTCGATCACGCGGGCATCCTGTCAGGCACGCGGGTGGACACTGACGAGTACGAGAAGGAAGACGCGCGGGACTTCGTGCTGTGGAAGGCGACCAGGCCCGGCGAGCCCTCCTGGGATGCGGGTGTGGGCCCCGGCCGGCCTGGCTGGCACATCGAGTGCTCGGCCATGGCGCTCCGGCTCTTGGGCGAGCCCCCGATCGATATTCATGCCGGTGGGATCGACCTGGTGTTTCCGCATCACGAGAACGAGATCGCGCAGAGCGAGTGCGCCACCGGGCGTGAGTTCGCGCGGGTGTGGGTGCATTTCGAACACCTGCTCGTCGAGAACCAGAAGATGTCGAAATCACTCGGCAACGTCTTCAGCATGTCGGACGTCACAGCCCGCGGGTTCAGGGCCTCCACGCTACGCTATCTGCTGCTCTCGGCCCACTACCGCACGCGCCTGAACTTCACGTGGGCGGGCATGACCCAGGCCGAAGCGGCGTTGAGCCGGCTGACCGACTTCCTGGCCCGGCTCGACACGATCGCCGGTGGCGCCGAGCACGACGAGATTACCGCGCGCGTCTTGACGGCGCGCGACGGCTTCGACAGCGCCATGCGGGACGACCTCAACACGGCCGCCGCTCTCGGCGAGATGTTCGAGCTCCTCCGCGCCTTGAACGCCGCCATCGATCAGGGCGGCGTGGGCGCCGCCGATGTCGCGGGTATTCGTAGCGCGTTCTCGCACTTCGATGACGTGATTGGCGTCGTGTCGCTGCGTGCCGCGGAGGACGCGGCTGCGGGCGTGCCCGAAGGCGACGTGGAAAGACTGATGCAGGAACGCCAGGACGCTCGCCGTCGCCGCGACTTCGCCGCCGCCGATCGCGTGCGCGACGAGTTGCTGGCAATCGGCATCCTGGTCGAAGACGGCCCACACGGCAGCCGCTGGAAACGAAAGTAGGAGACGATGGACGCCCCGCACATCAAGACGGCACTGCCTGGCCCGAAGGCCAAGGCCATCATCGAGCGCGATGCGAAGGTCGTGTCGCCGTCGTACACGCGCGGGTATCCATTCGTGATCGCCCGAGGCACCGGCGCGACCGTGGAAGACGTGGACGGCAATGTGTTCCTCGACTGCGCCGCCGGCATTGCCGTGAACTCGACCGGGCACTCGCACCCGGCGGTGGTCGCGGCCATCATCGACCAGGCGCAGAAGTTCCTGCACATGTCGGGCACCGACTTCTACTACGAGCCGCAGGTGAAGCTTGGCGAGGACCTGGCGGCCGTGGCGCCGTTTGCGGGGCCATCGCGGACCTTCTATGCCAACTCGGGCACCGAGGCGAACGAAGCCGCCATCAAGCTCGCCCGCTACAAGACCGGCCGTTTCGGCGTGATCGGCTTCCTGGGCAGCTTCCACGGCCGCACGCTCGGATCGCTGTCGCTCACGTCGAGCCGCGCGATTCAGCGCCGCGGCTTCGGGCCGATGGCGCCCGGTACCTTTCACGCGCCCTACGCCACCTGCTATCGCTGCCCGGTGGGGCTCACGCCCGACAGCTGTGGCGCCGAGTGCCTTGGTTTCCTGGAGGACCAGGTGCTGATGCACCTGGTGTCACCCGACGACGTCGCGGCCGTGATGGTGGAGCCGATCCAGGGCGAGGGCGGCTATGTCGTGCCGCCGAAGGCGTTTCACGAGCGGTTGCGCGCGCTCACGACCAAGCACGGCATGCTGCTGATGGTCGATGAAGTGCAGTCGGGCATGGGCCGCACCGGCAAGATGTTTGCGATCGAGCATTTCGGCGTGGAGCCTGATGTCGTGACGGCTGCCAAAGGCATCGCGTCCGGCATGCCGCTCGGCGTGACCCTGGCCAAGGCCGACGTGATGACCTGGCCCCCGGGCGCGCACGCGAGCACGTTTGGCGGTAACCCGGTGTCGTGCGCCGCGGCGATTGCCACCATCCAACTGCTGCGCGACACCCTCGTCGCCAACGCCGCCGACGTGGGGGCGCACATGATGGCCGGGCTGGCGGCGCTCAAAGGCAAGCACGCGGTCATCGGCGACGTGCGCGGCAAGGGTCTGATGATCGGCGTGGAGCTCGTGCGCGACCGTGTCACCAAGGAACGCGCCACGACCGAACGCGACGCGGTCGTCGACGCGGCCTTCGCGCGCGGCATGCTGATTCTCGGTGCCGGGCGCAACGCCGTGCGGTTCTCACCGCCGCTCGTGCTGTCGAAGGCACAGGCCGAGACGGCCGTGCGGATCTTCGACGAAAGCCTCTCGGCCGTCACCAGCGCGCAGTAGACGCGTCCTGGCGGTGCGAGTCTTGCAGCGGCGGCTGCGTGACGTACGCCCGCCAGGCATTAGGACGCGAAGGGGAGACGCGCGCGTGCCACGCGCTCGAGGCGCGAGGCTACCGCATTCTGCAGCGGCGATATCGCACCAGGTTCGGAGAGCTCGACATCGTGGCGCGGCATGACGGCACCATCGTATTCGTCGAAGTCAAGGCTCGGCGAGGTCGCACATTTGGCGATCCGGCCGCGTCGGTCACGGCGGAGAAACAGCGACGCCTCGTCATGATGGCGTCCGACTATCTGGCGCGGCATGGCCTGACTCGCGCGCCCGCGCGCTTCGATGTGGTGGCGGTGCTCATGGACTACGGAGCGGCCCCATCGGTCACCGTCTTTCCTGATGCCTTCCGGCCTGGATGGTGATGGGCCGTGGTGGTGCTACTCTGACCAGATGTCCGAGTGGCGAGCCGACCCGGTGACGGGCCAGTGGGTGATCGTGGCGCACGACGCGCCGGTGCGTCGGCGGGACTTCGACCTCGACGAACAGCCTCCAGACGCCGACGGGCCATGCCCGCTCTGCGAGGGGCACGAACATGCGGCCGGCCGCGAGATCCTGGCTGTGCGCCTGGGCACGCCCGCCGACGGACCAGGATGGGACCTTCGCGTGGTGCCTAATAGAGTGCCCATGCTCAGGGTCGAGGCCGGGGGAGACGCCGAACGCGACGGCCTGTTGGAGCACCAGCCAGGACTCGGCGCGCACGAAGTGGTGGTGGAGTCGCCACGGCATGACGCGTCGTGGTTCACGATGACCGAGGGCGAGCTGACGCGGGTGCTGCTGGCCTGGCGCGACCGGATGGCCGACCTGCGGCGAGACTCGCGGATGCGGTCGGCTCTGGCGTTCAAGAACCACGGAGCCAAGGCCGGCGCCCGGCTGGCGCATCCGCATTCGCAGATCGTGGCGATGCCGCGCGTGCCTCCGCGGGTCGACGAAAAGGTTCGCGGCGCCGAGCGCCATCATGCGTCTACCGGCCGGTGCGTCTTCTGCGACCTGGTGGCGCAGGAAGTCGCGGCGGGCGTGCGGGTGGTGACGGCGACGGCCGCCTGCGTCGCGTTGGCACCCTATGCGTCGCGGTCGCCGTTCGAGGTCATGCTGGTGCCGCGCCAGCACGCAGCGCGGTTCGAGGCGGCGTCCACGGGCGAGGTGGCCGGAGTGGCGACGGCGTTGCACGATGTGCTGGCCCAGATGGACGCCCAGCTGGGCCGTCCCGCGTTCAACGCAGTGCTGCATACCGCGCCCTACGACGCGGCCGTCGACGGGTCGTATCATTGGCATCTGGAGCTTCTGCCACGGGTGCTTCGGGCCACGGGTTTCGACCTCGGCTCGGGCACGGCGGTCAACCCGGTACCCGCCGAGAAGGCGGCGCGGGTGTTGCGTGGGGCCACGGGGTAGCCTGTCTGTGCGGCGGCTCGTGCTTGCCGAATGTGCGGCGGCTTTGTTACACTTCATCTGCATTCCCGGGCGGGAATAACTCAGTGGTAGAGTGCGACCTTGCCAAGGTCGAAGTCGCGGGTTCGAATCCCGTTTCCCGCTCCATAATCTGCCCGCC
>JANNEJ010000396.1:0-2884 GCA_031378585.1 Acidobacteriota bacterium
CAGGAATTCCAGGTCGTGACCAGCATGTACGACGCGGAGTTCGGACGCGCGGGCGGCGCCATCGTCAACGCCGTCACCAAGAGCGGCACCAACAGCTTCAGCGGCGTCGTGTTCGGCTACGCGGCCAGCAACAGCCTGACCGCGGAGGACTTCTTCACGAAGCAGAAGAATCTTCCCAAGGCCAGCATCACCAAGCGCGAGTGGGGGTTCGTGCTCGGTGGCCCCATCATCAAGAACAAGGCGCACTTCTTCGTGAGCCTCGAGCGGCAGGTGGACAATCCCAACCGCACGCGCGTTTTCAACACGCGGCCGGATCTCAACCTTGCCATTGTGGAAGACCGCACGAGCTGGAACACCTTGATTCGCTTCGACCACCAGATCAACTCGAACCACACTTGGGCGATCCGGTGGCTGCGCGAGGACGCACCGCAGTACCCGATCGTGCCGTCGGCCCGCTCTTCCATGGGCACGTTCCAGGACGAGACGGACCTCGACCAGACCGGCGTCGCCACACTGACGAGCGTGCTCGGCGACACGCAGGTCAACACGTTTCGCGTGGCCAAGACGTGGGAACACTGGTGGCACGGCAACGACTGCTTCCGCGGTCAGGGCTCCGCCGGCGGATGGCAGGGGTTCAAGTTCGGTGACGAAGCTCAGGGCAACCAGTCGCTCTGCCCGGCGCAACTCGATCAGTTGAGCTTCCTCGGAGGAGGCAGTACCGAAGCGCAGGGCCCGTGGGACGTCAATTACCAGATCGAGGACAGCCTGTCCTGGTTCGTGCCCGGCAAGAGGGGTGACCACAACCTGAAGTTCGGCGCCCGCTACAACTACACCGAGCTGCGGCGCGTATCGCAGATCAACCAGAACGGCACGTTCAGGATCAACTCCGACCTGCCCTTCGACGCGACCAATCCGCGCACCTATCCCGAACGGCTCACGATCCGCATCCCGGGGGCGTACGACGAGACGATGACGAATCACTCGGTCGAGGCCTTCATCCAGGACAAATGGCAGATGGGGAAGCGCAGCACGTTGAGTCTCGGCGTGCGCTACGACCTGGAGATCTTCCCCACGCTCGAGACCACGGGCAATCCGCTGTTTGCGGAGGGCCAGAAGACGACGACCGATCGCAATAACGTGGCCCCGCGCCTCGGCTTCACCCACCAGCTGGACGACGAGGGCAAGTCGCTCGTGCGGGCGGGGTACGGCCTGTTCTTCAATCGCACCATCCTGGGGGCCATTGACGACACGATCGAGTTTCCGAAGTTCACGTCGTCGATCAATGCCAACTTCCCCAACGACAACGCCGATCCGGGCCCCGGTCAGGGCCGCTTCCCGACCGATCCGTTCCTGGTCAACGGCCCCGTCGTCAATCGAGCCTTGCTCGATCAGCTCTACCCGCCTGGGTCGACCCTGCGGAACTCGGGCGTCGTGATCTTCGACTCGCCCGATCGACGCACGCCCTACGCGCACCAGTTCACGGTGGGCTACGTGCGGGAGCTCGCCTCGCAGCTGGCGATTCATGCCGACTACGTGCGGATCATGAACAGGGCCATGTTCCTGTCGCGCAATCTGTATCCGATGGTGCGCGCCAACACGTCCCGCACCGGGCCCATCACGCGCGTAGACGCGTTTGGCGTGCTCGGCGCCGATGCGAGCGGCTACCGGCAGCAGGTCTGGGTCTTCGAGAACACGGGAGAGTCCGACTACGACGCGCTCAACCTGCAGCTGGAAAAGCGCTATGCCCAGAACTGGTCGGCCCGCGTCTCCTACTCGCTGTCGTCATCGCGCGGCACGGCGCTGAACCAGGCCGACCGGAACACCGACCAGGTGCTGACCGACCTCAGACTGGACGCGCGCTCGGGGCCAACGGCGGTAGACCGCCGGCACGTCCTTTCGATCTCGGGCCGCACCGAAGTGCCCAAGACCGGCGGACTGACGCTGGCGCCGGTCATTCGTTTCATGTCCGGCGCGCCGTTCACGATTTTCGATAGCAGCATCGATGCCAACCAGAATGGCGAGCTCGACGACCCGTCGCCGGCTGGCACCTACAGCGGCGTCGGGGACAACGCACTGACGGACCTGAAAAACGACGGCGGACGCAACGGCGCGATCGGGCCAGATTACTTCCAGGTCGACGTGCGTGCGGGCTACCGGCGCAAGATCGGCAACGACACGCTCGAGTTGTTCCTCGACGCGTACAACCTGACGAACCGGGCGAACTTCGACAATCCAGCCAGCGACCAGCGCATCCCCTCCACGTTCCTCATCCTGACGACCTTGCGCGGCGGCAGCGGCTTCCCGCGGCAGGCGCAATTCGGAGTCCGGTACGCGTTCTAGTCGCTAGGCATTCGAGACCCCCTGGGCCAGCGCCCCGCGCGCGCTGGCCCAGGGGGCCGACTTTGACGGGCCCGCCAAACCGCGTATCCTACGTCGCACCGGGCGGCGGAGGCTCTCTGCTTGCCTGGGATTCTTGAGGAACGTGGATTCCCCCGGGGATCCCCAAGCAGGAGCACGCATGAAGAATTCGATCAGCCGGCGGTCGTTAGCAGGATGCTGTGCGGTGGCGCTCTGTGCGGCGACGCTCGTGGCGACTACCGGCGACCCGCTACCGCGCCTCCGCGCCCAGACCGCCGCGGCCGCAGCCGCTATCCCGAACCTCGCGGGGGTGTGGGATGGCACCGGCCGAGCCCACCCAGTCAACTCCGAGACCATTCCGTGGGCGCGTGCCCTGGCCGTGGGCCGCACACTGCCCGACGGCACGAAGGCCGATGCGAATTACGTGTCGAACTTCCCCGTGCTCAACGAGCGGGGTCTGGCCTTCCAGAAGATCTTCGACGAGCCGCTGTCGCCCAAGTACGACTGCCAGCCGGCCACCCCGCCA
>JANNEJ010000451.1:0-15188 GCA_031378585.1 Acidobacteriota bacterium
CACGTACCGGTCCTCAGTCAGGCCCGTCGGCACTCGCGGGATCTCGCCCCACCAGTCCGGTGACCCGGCCTTCACGACCAGGTCCGTGGTGCTGACGACGAGGTCTGGCTCGCCAATCGACCACTTGGTGGCCTCGCTCCAGACTCTGGGTGGCGGCATGTCAGCCGGGTTGCCGCGCGGCGCACCAGCATCGGCCCACTTGGCGACCGTGGCAATTTCAGCCGCACTCAGTGACGGGTCGTTCTTGAAGTGCTGGATGCCGATGTTCTTTTCGACATACCAGGGCGGCATGACGCCGGCCCTGGGACCGATGCCGGTACGCTGCTTGATGGCGCGGGCCCACGGTCGGGTCTCCTCGTAGGTCGTGAGCGCCATCGGCGCCCCGCCGTTCGCCCGATGGCATGTCTCACAGCTGCGCTGCAGGATCGGTGCGATGTCCTTGGTGAACGTCACCTCGGGCGCCCCGGCCTCTTGCTCCGGGGCCGGCACCTGAGAGGCCGCCAAGCCGGCGGTAACGGCAGTGGCGAAGGCCAAGCCGAACATGATCTTCCCGCCGAGCCGTCGTACGGACTCAACCACGGTGAGCTCCTTCGTGAAGCGTGACTACACGACCTGTTGGTGGCACCCTTTTACCACTGTTCTCGGTCCAGCGCGGTGGCAAAGTGGCGGCCTCTGGCCTCGACCAGGCGTTGATTGGCGGGCGCCGTTCTGTCACGCTCCAGACGCAACTGGACGCTGGCGGTCAACTGACCCGCCCCGGCCGGTCGCACCCGTCACTATGCCGTGTCGCCAGCGAGGACGTCCGTTGTCCGCATCGAGCGGTCGCCAACTCGGCCGCGGGTCGTGGCTGGCTGCCTGTCTGGCGGTGGCAACACTCGGCGCGGTGAAAACGGGATCCCCCCTGGCTTTCACCGATGTCTCCGCGCAATCGGGCATATCTTTCACCCACCAGAACGGCGCTGCCGGCAGCAAGTGGTATCCGGAGCTGTTCGGCGGCGGCGTGGCGGTGCTCGACCTTGATGGCGACCAGTGGCCCGACCTGCTGTTTGTCAACGGCAAGCCGTGGACCTCCACCGCAGGGCGGGGTCTGCACGGCCTCTACCGGAACAACCGGGACGGCACTTTTCGCGACGCGCTCGTCGGTAGCGGGCTCGACCTCGCGAAGGGGTACGGACTGGGCGCCGCGGTCGCCGACTACGACAACGACGGCCGCGACGACCTCTTCATGACCACCGTCGACGGCGGGCGCCTCTTCCACAACGACGGCGGGCGCTTCTCTGACGTGACCGGCCGCGCTGGAATCCGCAACGCCGACTTCACCGTCAGCGCCGCGTGGCTCGACTACGACCGCGATGGCCTCGTGGACCTCTTCATCGGCAACTACGTCCGCTGGTCGCCGGCCACCGAAGTGCGCTGTGCGCAGGCGGGTGAACGTGGCTACTGCGGACCTGACGCCTACAAACCGACGGCGCCGAAGTTGTACCGGAACCTCGGGGGCGGACGGTTCGAAGACGTGACCGCCAAGGCCGGCATGAGCGACCCCACCGACAAGGCCATGGGGGTGGCGGTGCTCGACTACAACGGCGATGGCTGGCCCGACGTGTTCGTGGCCAGCGACCGCGTGCCGGCGAAGCTGTATCGCAATACCGGCCGGGGCGGCTTCGTGGACGAGGGCGTGCGGGCCGGTGTCGCACTGAGCGAGTACGGGGTGGCGCGCGCCAACATGGGCGTCGATGCGGCCGACTACGACCGGTCCGGCCGGCCGCACCTGGTCGTCGGCAACTTCGTCAACGAGATGCTGGGCCTGTACCGGAACGCCGACGGCAAGACCTTCGCCGACGTCGCGCCACGATCGGAGGTCGGGCGCGCGAGCTTGCTCTCGGTGACCTGGGCGGCGTTCTTCTTCGACGCCGACCTGGACGGATTCCTCGATATCTTCGCGCTCAATGGCGGCACCGACCAGTCGCAGGGCATGGACTCGCGCGCGCGTGTCAGTCAGCCGCCGCTGCTGCTCCGCAACCGCGGCAATGGTCTCTTCGAGAACGTCACCGCACGTCTGGGCACCGCGTTCAATCGGCCCCTGATGGGGCGAGGCGCCGCTCACGCGGACATCGACGGCGACGGCGACCTCGACCTGGCAATGGCCACGCTCAACGGCCCGGCGTACCTTTTCAGGAACGAGATCAGCGGCCGCCATTGGCTGCGGGTGCGAGCCCGCGGCTCGCGGTCCAACCGGAGCGGAATCGGCGCAGTCGTGCGCGTGACCAGCGCCTCGGGTCGCCAGTGGCAGATGGTGCGGAGTGGTTCGAGCTACGCGTCGCAAAGCGACCTGGCACTGACGTTCGGGCTCGGAAGCGACTCCGCCGTGTCACTCATCGAGGTGGAGTGGCCGTCAGGCACCAGGCAATCCTTTCGCACCGTGGCGATCGATCAGGTGGTGACGATCGACGAAACACGCGGACTCGAGGTCACGGCGCGCCCTTCCGCGCCGCCTGGGCCTGGCGCTGGAGTTCCTCTTCGATGAGCCGCTTGAGATACTCGAACGGCGGCAGGAACGGCGGTGCCGCCGGCGAGAGCCGTCCATTCACGAGCACACTCGGCACGGTCGTGATGCCGTAGCGGCTGGCCTCCGCCACCCCGTGGCGCGCGTGGTCGCGGAACTCGCCTCGCTTCATGCACTCGTCGAAGGCGCGCCGCTCCAGGCCCGCCTCACCCGGAATCGCGCTCAGGCGCCTGGCGTCGAGCACCGACGGCTGTGCCGCGGCGGCGTGAAAGCTCCAGAACTTGCCTTGCGCGTGCGCGCAGGCGCCAGCCTCGGCGGCCGACACCGACTGCGGGCCAAACGCTGGCAGCATCTTGAACACGACGCGCACCCGTGCTCCGAACGTATCGCGCACGGTCGCGAAAACCAGGGCGAGACGCACGTAGTCTGGACTCTGCAGATCGCCGAAGACGACGATCTCGACCGGCGCCGTGGGCGGACCCAAGACGGGGTCGAGCGCAGTCAACGCGATCGACACCACGGGCGCCGCCACCCGCAGTTCCGCCCGTGTCGAGGTCTTCATCAACTCCTCGACGAAGGCCATCTTCGCCAGCTCCGGCTCGGTCTTCCGCTCCAGCCAGGCTCGCAGCGAGGGTCGCATCCGCTCGAGGGCGGCGCCACGGGCCCGGTCGCCGAGGCTCTCGTACAACGCCGTCACAGCGCCGTCTGGCGTGGCAATGACCCGCTTTGGCACTTCCTCTGCGAGCAGCGCCTCGGGTGTCAGGCCTCTGGTGGTCGCCTCGCGGCCAAGCAGCGCGTCGTTCACCATGCGGTCGGCCACGGCGCGGCGCTGCTGGTAGAGCTGGCGCATCAGCGCCACGTACCCGCCAGGGTCCGACGTCTGCCACTCGCGGTCGATGTCGGCCACCGTGATCGTGCGATCGCCCACGACCGCGCCAACGTCGGTGGCCGCCGGTGGACCGACCAAGGCCGACCCCGTCGCGGGGGGACCGGCCGCAGGCTCGATCACGCGGCCGAGCGAGATCTCTAACGACGCCCGATCGGCAGGAAGCGGGCCCCGGCTCACCGTCAGCAGATACTTCCCGGGCGGCATGGCGTCGATGGGCACGGCCGCCATGATGGATGTCTCGAGCACCAGCCGCAGGTCGAGCGGCACCAGGTCGAGCGTCACAAACGGCTGGGCGCCAAAGTGGTCGCCCGAGATGGTGATGGAATCGGTAGCGGCATCCTGCGCCACCTGCGTCACAACCAGGGGTGGCGCCGGCGCTTGCTCGGCAGCGGCAGCAGCAGCGCCCGCGCCACCGTCAGCGCCGGTTGACATGAGCAGGCCCAGCAGAGCCATGGTCACGCAGTCGCGCCGGCGACGGCGCACCTGGCAGGTCTCGATAGTCATGGCATCTCGTCCTCGGTCCACGGCGTGCGGCACGGCAGGCGTCGCTCGTAGCGTGACAGGTTCACCGCAAGCCTCGCCGTGACCGGCGCCAGACCAGCCTGCCTCGAGGCCGTCAGGAGATCGCGCTGCACCGCTGCGGCGCGGTCGAACTCACCGAGTTCAGCCAGCGCCATCGCCATGGTCTCCCCGAGGTCGAGCGTCCGGCCGCGCTGCAACATTTCCTGCACGAGCGTCATGGCTCGCGCCCCGTCTCGGACGGCGGCGTCTGGGGCCGTCGCCAGCAGGCGCGCCAGGCCGTGGGTAAACGGGGTGACCTCCCCGCCAGCCTGCCTGGCCGCTTCGAGGCGGTCGCGCGCCTCGCGGTAGCGCCCCACTTGCACCAGTGTCATGGCGTAGCCAAGACGCGCCTCGACCAACTCTGGCGCATCGGCAAGGGCGCGCTCGTAGGCGCTCAAGGCTTCGCGCGCGCGCTTGGTCCGCCGCAGGCTCGAGGCCAATCGGACCTGTGCCTGTGGATACTTCGGTTGCGCGAGCAGGGCCGCCGACAACTTGGCAATCGCCGCCTCGTGGCGCCCCGCCTGCTGCTCCATGACGCCAAGACTGTAGTGGGCCAGAAACTGGTCGGGCGACAGCCGTACGGCCTCTTCGAACTGCTGGCGAGCCGCGCCCGCGTCCCCCATCGCACTCAGCGCCGCGCCCAGCCGTTGGTGCAGTGCGGCGCTGTCTGGCGCGAGCGCCAGGCCCTTGCGGAACCAACTCGCCGCGCCGGTCCAGTCTTCCTTCTCGAGGGCCCGAATCCCTTGCGTCTCATACGTCTGCGGACTCTCGAGCAGCGTCTCGAGTTCGACCATCAAGGGATCGGCCGGCAGAATCTCGTGGTTGGCGCGCTGGCGGAGGTGCTCATCGGCCTTGGCGCGATCGCCGAGCGCGGCGTAGGCCAACGAGAGCGGATAATGCACGGCGGCGGCCTTGGGATCGCGCGTGAGCACGTCCTCGAACTGGGCCACTGCGCCGCGATAGTCGTTGCGCGCCAGGGCCACCCGCCCCAGGCCAAAGCGCGCCGACACGGAGCTGGGCTGGAGCGCGAGCGCCTTGGCGAATGGCGGCTCCGCCGCCTCCGGCTGGCCGAGTTGCAGGTAGGTGTCGCCGAGCCAGACCTGCGACGCGACGTCAGTCGGGTTGAGCGCGCTCGACCGCGCAAACTGCGCGAGTGACTTCTCGGACTCGCCGCGCGACTTGTAGAGCTGCGCCAGATAGTACGGCCACCGGGCATCGGCGGGATTCTGCCGCTGGGCTTCACGCAGATAGGCTTCGGGGGCGTCGGGAAACTGCGCCGCCATCAGCAGCCTGGCCATCTCGCCGTAGCTGTTAGCCAGATCGATCGGGCCAGGCCGAGTGGCGGCCAACGCCGTCAGCGCCGCGTGGCGCGCCTGCAGCTGCGCCTGCACCGACGCGGCTAACTTCGAGACGTCGGGAAGGGCGGCCGGCGGCGGCGCCACCGCGCCCCCGGTGGCGGTGCCGCCCGACGGCGAACACGCGCCGTGCAGCACGAGTGCGGCAACCACCAAAGTCAGCCCGCGGACCCGCGCGCTCACCGGCCCGAACCCCGCGTAAGTGTGGTCCACCGATCGATTGCCACAGCCGGCCACGACTCTTCGCGGCCGTCGGGCCAGCGCACGCGGACGGCCGGCGGGTCCACTGACGTCCCAAGCCCGACCAGCACGCGCGGATCGTTGGCCGAGCCGTAGCTGCCGTCAGCCCTGGCGCGTCGCACGAGCGTCGGGAGGCCATCGCGTACGACCGACACGCGCGCACCGAGCATGTCGCGACCGTCGGGACCCACCAGTCGGACCCCGAGCCAGTGGTTGCGGTTGCCGACCTCGTTCACGAGCAGGCGCAGCGGGCCACTGTTGTTGCCGACGAGCACGTCCTGGTCGCCGTCGTTGTCGATGTCGCCAAAGGCCGCGCCGCGACCCGACTCCGACAACTCGAAGGCCGGCCCGGCGTGCGCCCCGACCGACTGGAAGCGGCCGTTGGTCAGATTCCGGAACAGCAGCTTCTTCTGATCGTACGGGAAGACCGACGGGGCTCGGCCCTCCTGCGCGATGATGGTGCCGTTGACCGCCAGCACGTCGAGCCAGCCGTCGTTGTCGTAGTCGATCCACGCGGTACCCCAGCCGGTATACGGCAGACTCTGACCGCCGATGCCCGACGACGCGCTCGCATCGCGGAATCCCGCGCGTCCGTCGTTGACGTAGAGGTTGCTACCCTGCCCGGTCAGTTCCGTGACCACGATGTCTTCGTCGCCGTCGTTGTCGAAGTCGCCGGCATCGACACCCATGCTGGCCTCGGCCTTGCCCTCGGCCGTGACGGCAATGCCCGCCGCGAGGCCCACGTCGCGAAACGTGCCGTCGTGCTGGTTCATCCACAGCACGTCGGGTTCGCCGTCGTTGGCCACGAAGATGTCCATCCACCCATCGGCGTCGAAGTCCGCCGTGGCGACGCCGAGCGCAGGACGAGCGGTGCCACCAACGAGCGCCGTGCGGGTCACGTCGGCGAACTTCCCGCGGCCCAGATTGCGATACAGGCGATCGGGCATGCCGCCGTAGATCTGCGGCGGGCAGTAGTCTGGCGCCCCGGCGGGACCAGGACACACCGTGCGATTCTCGATCCGGTAGGTGACGTTATTGGCCACATACAAGTCGAGCCACCCGTCGCGATCGATGTCCACAAACGCGGCTGACGCCGCGAAGCCTGAGGCGTTACCCGCGCCGCTGGGCACGGTCACGTCGCTGAAGGTGCCGTCGCCGTTATTGCGGTACATCTGGCAGCCGCCGTAGTTGGTCAGGTACAGATCCACGCGGCCGTCGTTGTCGATGTCTCCCGTGGCCACGCCGATGCCGTACCCGTCCGCCTTGATGCCGCTCGCCTCGGTCACGTCCGTGAACGTCAGGTCGCGCGAGCCATCGGCGCCCACGGGCAGGTCGTTGCGATACAAGCGCCCCCCCGCTGGTCCGGCGGGCGATGCGGTGGTTGCCGGCGTCGACGCGGGTGGCCCAAGCGGGCGCCCCTGCGTCACATACACGTCCAGATCCCCGTCGCCGTCGTAGTCGAAGAGCGCCACGCCAGGTGGAAGGATCTCGGGGTAGTAGAGGCGGCCTGACGCGCCGTTGACGTGGACGAACGAGAGACCTGCGGCCACGGCACGTTCGCTAAACCACGCCACCGTGGGGGTGGGCGCGGACTCGGCGACCGGCGCCACCGCCGGATCTGGCGCGCATCCCAGGGCCAGCCATAGCAGTGGCAGGGTCGCCAGCCCACGTAGCGACGGTCGCCGGGCCGTGCGCCCTCCGCCCCAGCCCGGTGTGCCGCGTCTGCCGACCTTCATCGCCCTGTGATCGCGGAGAGCGGTGGCAGCGACCGCGTGATCTGCCGGGTGTTGTACGTCTCTCGGTACCGTTGATGGGCGGCCGTCTCCGGGTAGCGTTCCGCAGCCGGGTAGGGGTAGCGCGACATGCCGTGGAACGGCAGCGGATCAACCGTGTGGGGACTGGCGGAGTTGATGTCCATCTCTTTGCTGTAGCCATCGACGCGCAGCAGATACGTGCGCTCCAGGCCGGCGCCGAGCGACGGCAGCCGACTGGCGTCAAACGCCAACGCGATCTCATCGCCGCTGGTCGTGATCACGAACTGATCGTCGACGCCGGACAGCAGGGGCGCCACATCCCCAGGGCGCGTGTACCATCCCGCCAGCGCCTTCCACGAAGACACCTTGCTCACCGTCGCGTAGTCGTACGCCAACGGTTCCTGGCCGTTGGGCCTGACTTCCGCCGAGAAGCCGCGGACCCGGAGCGTGGCACTCTCCGGCGCGAGCGTGATCGGAGCGGCCGGTGCTGGTGCGGCCCGACCGATCAGGATCTGATCCCAGTAGATCCGCAGGTTCGTCGTCAGACGCAGCTCACGCTCTCCGGGCCGCAGCAGACCGGCGAGGTCGACCACGGTGGTCTGCGGCCGTCCAACCGGCATGCCGACCGCCACCTCGAGGGCGCGCCACCGGCCGGCGGCGGTCTTGACGTCGAGGCGTGGCAGCGACGGCGCGAGTCCGGCCTGAGCGGCCGCGACGCTGTCACTCGAAAACGCGTAGTCGGTCCAGCCGGTCATCAACACCAGCGACGAGTGCGGCGACGCCCCCAGGTCGAACGTGAGCGTGTGGGCCTCGGCGTAGCCGCGGAATCGCAGCCGCGTGAAGTCATCCGGATAGGTGCGGTCGATGCGGGCGATGCGCGCGGTGACGTCATGGCCGTGGTCGTCGACTACCCGCGCCGGTGGCTGCCAGTGATCCACCGCGAACAGCCGGAACGGCTTGGCGGGCACCGTCAAGCCTTCATTGGGATACACGTCGACGCCGCGCGGATGATCGACGGCCAGCAGCCGGACCTCGTCGAGGAACACCGCCTCTTCAAGTTCGTTGGTCACGCGGAGTTCGAGCCGGCCGTTCCGCTCGCGCAGCTGGTCGCCACGAATCCGCACGTACTCGACCGGGTCTGGCGTATTGAACGCGGCGGGCCCCATCCAGTTGCCCATCTCGCCGCCGCCGAGCATGTCGGTGACGAACTCGAAGCGCTCGCCGTTCCAGGTAAACAACATCGGACACGACGAGGGCTTCCGGTCCAGTTCCTCGACGCGAAACACCGCTGCGGCGGGCGCGACCTCGGCCTGCACGATGCCCGATGGCCACAGCACGCGCACGACGTCGGCCTTCGCGCGCGGCCCCAGGCCGAAGACCACGTCCACCGGAGCTACCGACGGCGTCGCCGAGGTGACGTCGAGCCGGCCACGCAGGCTGCCGGCCCTTACTTCGACCTTGGCGCCGATGCCCACACGGTTGCTGACGCGGCCAGCCAACTCCAGGCGCAGGGTCTGGTTCGACGAGTCGCCCCTGTTCTTCCAGACGTGGAGCGCGGCTGCCCCGCCGGTCACCAGGTCGGTATGACCGTCGCGATCGAGGTCGGCGACCGCCACCGCGGACGGCGACACGGATGACGACGCGTCCGCATTGCCAGGGTCGCCCACGGCCGCGGCCGTGTCTTCGCGCCACTGGTCACCAAGATTGCGCACGACGCGGAGTCCACGCGAGGTCCACGCCACGAGATCAGGCAACCCGTCGCCGTTGTAGTCAACCAACTGCGCCACCGACGCGCCGCGCACGGCGGTGGGAATCGCCGAGAGCACGAAGCCCGCACGCCCGGAGCTGAGAGCGAACGTGCCGCCGTCGGGCTGCGCAAACACGAGGTCTGGTCGGTCGTCGTGATTGAGATCGGCGACCGACACACCGCTTGCCGCAGTGACGGCGTCGAGCCCCATCGCCGCGGTCGCATCGCGAAAGGATCCGTCGCGCTGATTGAGCCACATGACGGGCGCCGCATCACGGTTGACGATGAGCAGATCGAGATCGCGCCGGTTGTCGAAGTCGGCCGGGACGATCGCCACCGCATGACCAGGCCGGGCCACACCCGCCTGTGTCGAGATGTCGGTGAACGTGCCGTTGGCGTTGTTGCGCAGCAGTCGTACTGGCGCCGGCACGAAGTCGTGCGGAAACACCCATTCCCCTGCCACCGGCCGCGCGCGCGTCGCGTCCACATCGGCCAGACCGGCCACGACCAGGTCCACATCGCCGTCGTGGTCCACGTCCGCAAACGCCGCCGCACCAGGCAGGTAGGGATACGGCGGAAGTCCCGCGGCGCCAGTCACATCGGCAAAATGCCCACGGCCGTCGTTGCGGTAAAGGCTGCTCGCGCCGAAGCGGAGCACGAAGAGGTCGCGGAAGCCGTCGCCGTCGTAGTCCGCAGAGAGCGCGCCCACTGGCACGGCGTCTTCCGGCGGCGACGCCAGGCCAGACTCCGAGGTGATCTCTGTCCACCCGCCGCCGTCGTTGCGCCGCAGACGCTGGCCGCCGGCCCCGGCCGTGAACACATCGAGATCGCCGTCGCCATCCACGTCGATGAGCGCCAGCGCGCCACCAAGACCGGCCGCCAACGCTCGGGCACCGGCTGCATCGAGGGTGCCGGCCGAGAACCTGCGGCCAAACGGAGACGGCGAGGCATCGCCGGAGACGGCGGTCGAGGCGGCGTTCGAGGCGGCGCCGAGCCGGGTCGCCGTTAATCGGGCCGCCGACGGCGCGCGGTCCACGAGGTCGGGCTCGGCGCCGGTCGACGCCATCGCTTCGGCATGGCGGCCCTGCTCCAGATAGCCGGTGCCGAAGGTGACGCCGTAGCCGGTGCCGCGCAGGGTCTGGGCGCGGTCGAGCAGGAGCTTCCCTTCCTCCTGGCGGCCCGCCCGAGACAGGGCCAGACCGAGCACGTAGGTGGCCGTCACGTGGTACGGCTCGGCGGCCACCACGGGCTCCAGAAGCGCGATGACGTCGGTGTAGCGGCTCTCTTCGAGCGCGATCTGCGCCAGGTTCACGCGGGTGCCGGCATCACCCGCATCGAGCGCGAGCACCTTCTCGAAGTGGCCTCTGGCCTCGGCGTTCCGATTCTGCAGGCGCGCGAGCAGGCCCAGCGCATACGAGGGCTGAGGCGACGACGGCAATGCGGCGGCGGCCACGCCAGCTTCCTTGCCGGCCGCGTCGAAGTCCTGCGCGTAGAGCAAGGCGAGGCTCAAGTTGACGCGCGCAATCGCCAGCGACGCGTCAATCGTCAGTGCCTGCCTGAACGCGTCGGCTCCGGCAGCGTAGTTCAGCTGCTCGAGCTGTGCCACGCCGGCGTTGTTGAAGGCATACGCGCGCTCGCGGTCGGCCCGTGACGGCCCCCGGGTGCCGCAATTCACGAGACTGGCAAGCGCCAGCAGTCCGCACGTCCAGACAAGAGGTCGCATCAACTCCGATTGTACAGACAGTCGGCGCACCACGGGTTCCCGGGATGCGCCGACAGGCAAACAACCAACGTCGCGGCGATCAGTCCTTGCGCGTGCCCTTGCTCGACGGCGTGTTGTCGACGACGCCTTGGTCGATCGCATACATCCCGGCCGCCACGCCGAGCGCACCAATCAGGACGATCAGCACCTTCTTGCGCTTGCTCATCCCGCTCTCCGCCGGAGCGCTCTGCTCGGCGGTGGCCGACCGCCGCAGCTCTGCGGCGGCCGACGGCAGCATATGCTGTCCTGCCTGCTGCGCCAGACGGTTGGCCGACTGCAGCAGCGACTCTGCCAGCGCCGGCGACACCTGCCAGGACGTCACGACCGCCGAGAGGACCACGACACGCGCAAGTTTCACCACAAGTCCTCCAAGCCTAGAAGTTGATGCTCGCCGTCATCCGGATCAGGCGGCCGTTGAGGAAGTTGACGGGGCGGAGCCAGCGGGTGCTGTAGGCCGAGATGACCGACTGCACCGCGTTCGAGTTCAGCGCGTTGTAGGCGTCGAGCGCCGTGCGCAGCCGGCCCCAGCCGATGTTGAACGTCTTGCTCACCGCCACATCGAGCTGCGAGAAGCGATCGCCGAAGACCGAGTTCGGCGCGTAGAGGTTCACCGTCTGCGCGGTGGTCAGCGCGGTGCGCGTCGGGTCCTTGAACTGCACCGTGGCCGAGGTCACGGCCAGCGTCGCGTCCACCGGCGCACCGGGCGTGTTCCGGTAGATGAAGCTCGCATTGAAGTTCCAGGGCAGGGGCACCGACCCGCGCAGCCGCACGTCGAGCAGGTCCGCCCAGTCGGTGACGACCTTGCAGAACGGGCTGGTGGAGTTTGCCGCCGGGGCGAGCGACCCGCCGCGCAGCGGGTTGCCGGTGATGTTGCTCGGCTGGTTCGGGACGTCCACCGTGATGCAGTGGTCGTCGACCTGACGGCCGATGTCGAGCCCGCCGCCTACCGTGATGTTCTTCGGGAGCCGGCCGTTCCATGCCAGCCAGAAGCCATCCCAGTAGCGCTGCTGATTGCCGAACTCCTTGGCATTGGTCACGCGCAGCTGTCCTTGCCCGAAGAGCGAGGGCTTCACATCGTAGTAGCCACACTGCTGCTGGCCAGCGTTCGGCAGCCGTGGATCGTTCGGCACGGTGATGCAGAACTCATCGAAGCTCTGGGGACCGAGCGCGGTGTTCTCGGTGACCGTAAAGCTGCCATCCCAGTTGTGGTTGTAGCCCACGTTCACCGACAGGCGGTCGGTGATCTGGTGTTCGACCTCGACGTTGATATCCCAGAGGTAGTCGCGATTGTCCTTGGTCACCGAGTCGTCGAAGATCGTCGCCGTGGGAATGAACTTGCCGAAGTTCACGTTCGAAATCGCGCCGCACTCGCCGTTGGCGGTGAAGTCGGCCAGCGCACAATCGGGAATGTAGTTGCCGTTGGCGTCGTTCCAGTTGCGGAAGGCGGTGTTGACCGACGAACTGAACGGATGGAAACGCCTCGTGAGGTCGCTGCGCGAGAGCTGATTGAAGCGGCCAAACGACGCCTTGACGGCGGTACGGCCATTGCCAAAGACGTCGAAAGCCAGACCGAAGCGCGGGTTGATGTCGGTCCAGTCCGGCACGCCCTTGAGTTCCTGCACTTCACGAGCCGGCACGAACAGACCCGCCTCCAGTTTCGCCGCCGGGAACCCCATCGACACGTGGTCCAACCGGACGCCCAGATTCAGGGTGACCCGTTTGATCGTCCAGGCATCCTGCAGAAAGATGCCGAGTTCGGTGTTCTGGCGTTCCTGCTGCAGGAACGGCTCGGCCTGGTACTGCAGGCGCAACGGCCGGCCGTTCAGGAAGTCGTAGTTGAGGCCGTCGGTTTCGTTGTTGCGCGAACGCGACTCGTCGTTGAAGGCCTGCTCGAGGGTGACCCCGGCCTTGAAGTTGTGGCTGCCGGTCACATACGACGCCGTGATGCGCTGTGCGCTGCGGCCCGTTCGGGCGATCGGCGCGGTCAGCACCGCGGTGGCGCCGTAGCGGAATTGGGTCGAGGTTTCGAGAATGGAGCGGTCGTCGCGCGACACGCCGTCCTGCGCAAAGTTGACCCAGTTGGCCACCTGCCACGACGCGCCCGCCTCAACCAGGAGCTTATTGGTCAGCGGCGCCTGCCAGGTGCCCTGCACGACGCCCGACGGCCACCAGTCCCAGCCGCGCTCCGACTCGATCGCATTGGCGCCATTGAAGGGCCCCGTGGTGCAGCGGCACGACTTCTGGATGTCGCCGAACAGGGCGAACTTGTGCTTCTCGGTGGCCTGCCACGTCGTCCGCAGCGAGTGATTGCGAAACCAGTCGAAGCTGGCCGCCGGGCGGTCCAGGTCAGGTTCGAAGGCAATCGTCGGCACGCTCGGGATGCCCGATTTGCCCTGCAGCTTGTTGTAATACGCGCCAGGCTGGTTGACCCGCGACCCCCAGCGGGCCACGGCCGCGAAGAACCAGATCTTGTCTTTCTTGATCGGGCCGCCAAGCTGTGCGCCCAGCCGGTACACGTTCTTGACTTCGGCGGCCGTGTTGATGCCGAAGGCACGCAGGCCGTCGTCGACGTTCGAACTCTGCATCCCTGGGCCGGAAAAGAACCCCTCGATCGCGCCGCTGAAGAGGTTGCCGCCGGCCTTCGGGATGATGTTGATCGACGCGCTGCCCGACCCCGCCTCGGCGCCCATGCCGCTCGTCTCGAGCTGCAGTTCCTGGACGGTGCCCTGGTCGCTGACATAGCCGACGCCGTCGGCCGCGCCGATGAAGAACTGGCTGCGGAACCCGTCGAAGGAAGCGCGCGTGCCGGTCTTGCCATGGAAGAACGTGTAGGCGCCCTGCGCCGACCAGGTATCGCGCGAGCCGCCGACGTCGGCCTGCGTCGAAGCGAAGCCCGGCGTCATGTACGCCAGGGTCTGCGGGCCGATGTTGCCGCTCGGCAACGCTTCGAGCATCTTCTGGCTCAAGACTTCCTGCTGGTGGACCGACTGCGTGTCGACGACCGGCGAGGCGCCCGTCACCGTGATGGTCTCCTCGATCGCGCCGACCGCCAGGTTGATGTTCAGCGGCGCCGTGAAGCCCGCGCTCAGTTCGATGCCTTCGCGTCTGACCGTGGAGAATCCGGGCAGCGAGAACGTCACCGAGTAGGTGCCGGGGCGCAGGTCGATGACGTTGTAGCGCCCTTCGCCGTCGGTCGTGACCACTCTGACCTTCTCAATGAGGGCAGGACTGGCGGCTTCGACCGTGACGCCGGGCATCGCCAAGCCACCGGTATCGCGCACCACGCCGGTGATGCCACCGTTCTGCTGCTGCGCCAAGGCGGGTGGTGACAACACCACCGCAAAGAGCGCCGCCAGGGTCACGCCCTGACTCCAGCATCGTCCTAGATTGAGCTCTCTCACAGGCATCTCCTCAGTCCCACAAATCCGACCCGACGGCGTTGGCGCGCGTTCAATCAATGTCGCGACGAGATTGCGGTCATGACGCGCCGGACACTACACCAAGTCAACTCGTCTGTGCAAGCACGCTAGGCGGGCTCCAGGAGCATTCCCTGAGCAAAGTGCGCCCAAATCGGCCCGAGGCATCCGTCGTGCCAATGTGACCAGTTCCAGAAACATATGGCAGCGCATGCGGCCACTCGGCTATCATTTCGTGTCCATTGAATTATCGGGGCGTGTGCCCCAAGGAGCGCATCGATGACTGGACGTCCGCACTCGTGGTTTTTCGCACTCGGCGGCACTGTCGTGCTGACCGCGTGTCTGGGTCTTGGGGCGCCCGCCCTGGCCAGCGCCGAACAAGCTGCCGCACCGGTAGCCGAAGTGACCTTCGCCAAGCATATCGCCCCGATCCTGCAGCGCAGTTGCGAGAACTGCCACCGCACGGGCGGCGTGGCGCCAATGGCCCTGCAGACCTACGAGCAGGCGCGCCCCTGGGCCCGTTCGATCAAGACGCGCACCGGCATCGGCCCGCGCGCCGGCGTGATGCCACCGTGGTATGTCGAAAAGGAAATCGGCATTCAGCATTTCAAGAACGACCCGTCGCTCAGCAACGACGAAATCGCCCTCATCGCCAAGTGGGCCGACTCGGGTGCGCCGCGCGGCAACGTGGCCGACATGCCGGTCGCCCGCGTATGGAATGACAGCACCCGGTGGTCCATTGGCGAACCCGACCTGGTCGTGAAGACCTCGGACATTCTCGTGAAGGGTGACGCACCCGATTGGTGGGGCGAGATTCCGCCGACGCAGACGGGGCTGACCGAAGACCGGTATGTCTCGGCGCACGAAGTGCGCGAAGTGAACGACGTCGATTCGCACGGCACCGGGCGCGAAACGGTCGGTGGCCGCTACGTGTTCCACCACATGATCTGGAGCACCAAGG
>JANNEJ010000490.1:0-3185 GCA_031378585.1 Acidobacteriota bacterium
GTCGCCGGGGTGGCTGGTAACGCCGGCCAGCCCGACCCGCGTGCCCACCTGGAAATTAGCCGTCGTGCACGCCACCCGCCGGATGGTGCCCAACCACGAGCCCGCGCGAAAACACGCGCTGCTCACCACGCTCATCAAGAAGTACGAGACGAAGATCGGCGGCACCGACTACGACTTCTCGAAGCTGCCGATGGACGACGTGCTGAACCGGATGAAGGGCATCCAGCCGTTCGAACTGGAGATCGAAGCGCTCGAAGGGAAGTTCAAGCTCTTCCAGGAGCGCCCCGAGCCGGACCGGCAGGCCATGCTGCCGAAGCTCGAGGTCTACACGGAGCGGTCGCTCCACGACTTCACCGAGTACTTCTACAAGACGGCGCCGAAGTAGCGCCAGAGGTGGTCATGCCCGTTCGCCTGTCGCTTGCCGCAGTCCTGCTCGTGGCCGTTGGGTTGGTGTCGGCGCAGCAGCGCGCGCCTCAGAACGAGTCGATTCGGCAGGAAGAACTGCGCGCGGACCTCTATTACCTGGCCGGCGACGCCATGCGCGGCCGTCTCACCGACACCGTGGAGAACCTGGCCACCGCCGACTACATCCGTTCGCGGTTCGAGCGCGCGGGGTTGAAGCCGGCGGCACCCGGCGGTTCGTACTTCCAGAACTACACGCTCATGACCGCCACGCTCGGCGACGGCAACGCGCTCGAGGTGACCGAACCTGGTGGCGGCACGCGCCGCCTCACGCATGGGCAGGAGTTCTACCCGCAGCGCTTCAGCGCGAGTGCACGCGTGGCGGCCCCGGTGGTGTTTGCCGGCTTCGGCATCACGGCGCCACGCTGGCAGTACGACGACTACACCGGCAGCGTGAAGGGCGCCATCGTGCTCGTGCTCGACCACGAACCCGGCGAACGCGATCCGGCCAGTCCGTTTGAAGGCCTGGTCACGGCCGAGCCGTCGGCGGCGTTCCGCAAGGCGCTGGCGGCGCAGGACAAGGGCGCGGTCGGCATCCTGTTCGTGTCCGACGTGCACAATCATCCCGGCGCGGCGAACTTCGATCAGGCCACGCGCGGCGTGTGGCCCGCCCAGGCGCCACACCTCAAGACCTACATGCTGTCGGCCTGGTCCGACCGCATCCGCATTCCCGCCGCGCAGATCTCACCCGCGCTGGCCGCCACGCTCGTGGCCGGCACCGGGAAGTCGCTGGCCGAGCTGTCGAGTTCCGCCGAGTCGGCGCGCGGCATGACCCCGCTGCCCCTGCCCGGTGTGCGTGTGGACCTGCAGACGTCGGTGACGCGGCACACCGTGCCCGACCGGAATGTCGTGGCGATCATCGAGGGCAGCGACCCGACGCTGAAAGACGAGTGGGTGATCGTGTCGGCGCACTTCGATCACAACGGCGCCGAGGGCGCCCAGATCTTCAACGGCGCCGACGACAACGGCTCGGGCACCGTGGCGCTGCTCGAGATCGCCGACGCCTACGCGCTGGCCGCGCAGCAGGGCCGGCGTCCCAGGCGCAGCGTGCTCTTTGCCGCGTGGAACTCGGAAGAGCGCGGGTTGCTCGGTGCCTGGGCCTACACCGAACAGCCGCTGGCGCCGCTTGCGAGCATCGCCGCCGTGCTGAACATGGACATGATCGGGCGCAATGAAGAGATTCAGGTCGGCGCCGGCGCGCGCTTCAATGGCTTCGAGGTGCAGACGGCGGAGTCGAACGCCAACACGCTGAACGTCATGGGCTTCACGCGCGCGCCCGAGGTGGCGGTCGCGATGGACAAGGCCAACGCGAGCGTCGGCCTGCAGCTACTGAAGCGCTACGACAACAACCTGTCGAACCTGGTGCGGCGCAGCGACCAGTGGCCCTTTCTGCAGCGCGGCGTGCCGGCGCTCGGGTTCATGACGGGGCTGCACCCCGACTATCACACCGTCTACGACCGTCCCGAGAAGATCAACTACGTGAAGATGGAGAAGATTGCCCGCCTGATCCACCAGGCGAGCTGGGATCTTGCCAACGCCGACGGCCGTCCGGCGACAACCGCGCCGCGCTGAGCCGCCGTGCCCACGCTCGACGGCGGGGTCGGCGCGTCGGCGGTCATGGCGGTGAGCGCCTAGCAAGACGTGGCCTGGCGTACGGTCTACAACGCCGACACGGTGCAGGTCACGCCGCCGAAGCCCAAGAAGCGGCGAGGCGAGCGGGAATCGGCGAAGAAGCTGCCTATGCTGGACCGGCCGGGCCCGATTCGGCCGTGGCTCGCCCCCCGGAACCCTGTATGCTCGGCGGGACATTCCAGCCCAGGCGCCGTCTGATTCCCATCCCAGTAGCCACCATGCCCACACCAGACACCACGCGCACGCCTTCGTCGTCGGCCGCCGATGCTCAGCTCGTGCGCGGCATCGGTCTGTGGGGCGCCACGATGCTTGCCATCGGCAGCGTCATCGGATCCGGGATCTTCCTGACGACCGGGATCATGCTGCAGGAGCTGCCCTCGACCACGCTGGTGTTGGTCGCGTGGGTGGCCGGCGGCCTGCTGGCGATGGCCGGTGGCTTGACCTACGCCGAGATGGGCTCGATGTTCCCGCGTTCAGGCGGGCTCTCCGTGTTCCTGAGCGAGGCGTATGGACCCGTGTGGGGCTTCCTGTTCGGCTGGGCGTGCCTGCTGGTGATCCTGACCGGCAGTGTGGCCACGGTGGCCATCGGGTTTGCCGAGTACTTCAGCTACTTCTTTCCCGCACTTGGTACAGCCAACGTGCTGGCGACGTTTGCCATGCCGTGGGGGCCGTGGAGCATCAGCGCCGGGCAGCTGGTGGCGGCCGCCTCGATTGCCGTCATCACCGCCATCAACTACGTGGGGGTGCGTTCGGGCAACCTCACCAATACGTAGTTGAAGGTGACCAAGGTTGCCGCGCTGGTGCTGCTGCCGATCCTGGCGCTGGTCTATCTGCGCGTCACGCCCGCGTTCACGCCCGTCGTGCCGGCAGATGCGCTCCGGCCGCTGGCGTCGTTTGGCGTGATCATGATTGCGGTGATGTGGACCTACGAGGGCTGGTACTACGTGGCCTTCGCCGCCGGCGAGATCAAGGACGCGGCCAGGAACGTGCCGCGCGCCCTCATCTATGGCACGCTCGCGCTCACGGCCATCTACGTGAGCGTGAACCTCGCGTATGTCTATGCGCTCACCCTCGAGGAGATGGTGGCCGCG
>JANNEJ010000511.1:0-2751 GCA_031378585.1 Acidobacteriota bacterium
CGTCTTCCCACACGCCGTCGAAGGCGAGGGAATGGTCGAGCACGAAGTAGGTCATGAAATGCAGCGTGCCGTAGAAGAACGCAAATAGCCCCGCCATGCGACGAAAGAGCGCCAGGGGGTTCACACCGGTGAGCCAGCGCAGCGGGGTGAGCGCGAGAGTGACGACGATGAACCGCAGCGTCCAGATGCCGGTGTGGTTCGTGATCGTCTCGACCGGATTCACGCCCAGGTCTCCCCAGAAGGCGTTGTACAGCAACCAGCCCGCCGGCTGCAGCGCGGCGACGAACACCACGGGCTTCACGACGCGGCGGATGATCTGGGTGTGGGTCATCCTTCGACTCACTCTCGCTCGCTCCGGACAGGTCCTTCGACTCGCTCCGCGTGATCACGACGCGCGTTCACGCGCGTCAGTAGTTGCGCTTCAGGTCCATGCCCGCGTAGAGCGAGGCCACCTGATCGCCGTAGCCGTTGAACGGCAGCGTCTTGCGGCGGAAGAACTCGCCGATGCGGCGCTCCGTCTTCTGCGTCCAGCGCGGGTGATCCACGTCGGGGTTCACGTTGGCGAAGAAGCCGTACTCGTCGGCGCGCGTCTGCTGCCAGGTGTTCATCGGTTGTCTCTCGACGAACTTCATCGACACGATCGACTTGATGCCCTTGAAGCCGTACTTCCACGGCGTGACCAGCCGGATCGGCGCGCCGTTCTGGTTCGGCAGCACCTCGCCGTAGAGCCCGACGGCCAGCAGCGCCAGGGGATGCAGCGCCTCGTCCATGCGCAGGCCCTCTCGGTACGGCCACTGCAGCGCGGGTTCGGTCTGCCCGGGCATCTGCGTGAAGTCGACCAGCGTGCGGAACTCCACGAACTTGGCCTTGGAGGTCGGCTCCATGCGTTTCACGAAGTCGGCGAGCGGAAACCCCGCCCAGGGAATGACCATCGACCAGGCTTCGACGCACCGCATCCGGTAGATGCGCTCCTCGAGCGGAAACCACTTCAGGATGTCTTCGATGTTGTAGGTGCCGGGCTTGGCGCACTCGCCCTCGACCTTGATGGTCCAGGGACGTGGCTTGAGCGAATGGGCGTGGCGCGCCGGGTCGCCCTTGTCGAGACCGAACTCGTAGAAGTTGTTGTAGGTCGTGACGTCGCGGTACGAGTTCATCTTCTCGTCGGTGTCGAATGGGCTCTTCTTCAAGCCGGCGAGCTTCTGTGCACCCGGATTCTGGCCAAAGGCCAGCTCCGGAGCCAGCACGCCGCCGGCCAGAGCCGCGGCCGTGGCACCGGCGGCGCCGATGAATTCCCGTCGTCTGAGATACAGCTCGCGGGGGGTTACCTCGGACTCGCGAAGGTCGGGCGCCTGCTTGATCAACATGTCGTGAACCTCGGGTTGACGTCGAGCCTCGATCATACCTTCGTGGCGGGCCGGTGCCTGTATCAACACCAGCGCCCCCTGGAATATTCCCTGGCCGCGTCGGGGCCCACGCGGCGCGCCTTGGCGCCCCCGTCAACGCACGTCGCGCCAGGCCCGTCCCTGCGCCATCTGACGGCGGAAGCATCGGTCGGCTCGCGAGAACGCCTCGCGCTCGGAGCCTCCGGATACGGGACGCAGCAGCTCGGCATCCGACGGACACGAGACCTCTGCTCCTGGCGGCGGCATCGGCGATGCCGGCGAAGAGAAGAAGATCGACGCGCCTTCGCGCACCCAGGCCGGGCGCGTGCGCAGCTGGGCGTCGAGCACGACGTGGGCCACTTCCTGCCGTAACGTCGATTCGAGCGTGCCACGCCGGCGCAGCTCGCTCACCGGCAGCACGTCGATTGACGTGTCCACCGTCGAGGCTGCCACCCACCACGGCTGGCCCGTCGCGCGGCCAAACGCCTCGATTGTGGGATGCACCATGATTGCGATCGACGCCGGCGCGGGCACGCCGGCGCGCGCCGCGACGTCGTCGCGCGTGCGCCGCACCAGACCCAGCACGAACGCACGTTCGTGCTCGTCGTCGGGCGCCATGACCAGCGTGACGTCACGCGCGGCCAGCGCCTTCGGCGTCACTGTCGGCACCGGCTTCGCCTCGCCGGCCACCGGTCCCGTGGACGCCGGCGCGCCCATCTGTGGCTTGGATGGCGGTCCAATCTGCGGCCCCGGCGCGGCGCCAATCTGCGGTCCCGTCGTCGGTCGTCCAGCCGTGGCAACGGTCGTCAGCGCCGGCACGGTGCTTTGCGCGAGGTCGCCGAAGTAGGCGCGCAGGATCTGCGTGGCCGACTCGCCGCGGGCGGCGCGCTTCCCCGCCCCCACCACGCACAGTCCTACGCCGTGGCCGTAGCCCACGCCGGCGAAGCGATAGCCGGCGCCGGTGCGCGACACCTCAAACGACGTGCTGCGCACGAGCTGCCAACCGAGCGTACGTCCCACCGCCATGCGGAACTCGTATGCCGACACGCTGGCGGGCGCCAGCCCCTCGACGGTCAATCGTCCGGCCCGATTCGACGTCGTGCGCGTCGACACCGACAGGTGGGTCAGGCGACGGCCGGTGAGGCCGGCCGCACGCAGCGCGCGTTCCACCTGCGCCACCGTGAGGTCGCTCGCCCACGGGGGTTCGTCGTCGCACGCGTCGTCGTGCGCCTCGCCTGGCCGGTAGTCGACCGCGCCCGGCCAGACCTCGGAGGCCAGCGCAGGGATGCCGCCGCAGTGCGCCGAGTAGTAGACAAACGCCGGCTGGCCCTTGTCGAGCAGCACCCGGCCCGCGGTCGCGAGCGCGGCC
>JANNEJ010000562.1:0-9201 GCA_031378585.1 Acidobacteriota bacterium
GTGATCGCCACCTCGCTGCGCTCGCGCCGGTACTCGTAACTGGCGAAATAGAACATCTTGTCCTGCACGATCGCGCCGCCGAGGACACCGCCCACCTGCTGCTGGTTGTAGGGCACGTCGACCTTGGCCAAGGGCGGACGCGCGTCGAGGGCGCCTGGCCTCACCATGCCGAAGAGCGACCCGGCCACCGAGTTGGTGCCGCTCTTGGTGATCATGCTGGCGACGCCGGCCGAGTGACCACCGAACTCCACCGAGAACGCGTTGGTGATGAGCTGCACTTCCTTCACGGTTTCGAGTGCGAAGCCGCCCGAGCCCTGCTGCGGCGCGCGCTGCAGGGTGAGCCACTTGGAGTGATTGTTGGTGCCGTCCACGTAGGTGCCGAAGTTCCACACTTCGCCGCCGCCGACGTTCACCGCGTTGGTGCCCGGGCGGCTCTGCACGACGTTCGAGTCGAGCGAGAGCAGGCGCATGTAGTTGCGCTGGGCCACGGGCAGCGTCTCGAACGCCCGGCGGTCGATGGTCGACGACACTTCCGACGACGTGACTTGCACGAGCGGCGCCTCACCGGCCACCGTAATGGTCTCCTGGATGCTCGAGAGCTTCAGTTGCGCGTTGATGTTGGCCCGCTGACCAGCATTGAAGACCAGGTTGTCGCGCAGCTGCGACGCAAAGCCGGCAAGCTCCATCTGGATGGAGTACCGGCCCTCGGGCGGCAGGCCCGAGAACACGTAGCGGCCGTCGCCGTCAGTGACGGCGGTGCGGTTCAGGCCCGTGGCGGTGTTGCGGACGGTGACCGCGACGCCTGGCAGCACCGCCTGCTGATCGTCGGTCACGACGCCCGAGACCGCGAAGGTCGGGTTCTGGGCCAGCGCCGGCGTGATGCCGCCGAAGCTGGAGACGCAGAACCCGAGGAGTAGTGCCCAACGGACGAGACCTTGCATGCCGACCTCCAAAGACGTGGTGGGAAAATGTAGAGTGCACGGCATCCTAACACGTCACTTCCCTGGAGTTTCTTGCCGCCAGCGCTCCGGCCACGCTACACTTGCGGTTCGTCCCGTCGAATTCCGCGCGTGCCGTGCGGACGGATGAGACGGCGGGCCGCACCGCGGCCCGGAACCTGTGCAATGTCAGTCTGCAAACCGCGTCAGGGCCGGAAGGCAGCAGCGCTCAGCAGCTCCTGGCATGTGCTGCAGGCCCTCCGGGCTGCGGTGGGACCCGCACCAGACACGGAGCCACTGAATTTCCATGGCCTACCAGGCGCTTGCGCGCAAGTGGCGACCCCAGACGCTCGACGACGTGCTCGGCCAGCAGGCGGTCACGCGCACGCTGCGCAACGCGCTCAAGAGTAAGCGCATCGCCCAGTCGTTCGTGTTTGCGGGGCCGCGCGGCTGCGGCAAGACCACCACCGCCCGCATTCTGGCGCGCGCGCTCAACTGCGTTCAGGGTCCCACCCCCACGCCGTGCGGCGAGTGCGACGCGTGCATCGAGATTGCCGAGGGGCGCGACATCGACGTGCTCGAGATCGACGCCGCCACGCACACGGGCGTCGACAACGTGCGTGAGGTGATCATCGAAGGGCTGTCGATTGCCCCGGCGCGCAACCGCTACCGCGTGTTCCTGATCGACGAAGTGCACATGCTGTCGAACTCGTCGTTCAACGCGCTGCTCAAGTCGATTGAGGAGCCGCCGGCGCATGTGGTCTTCATGATGGCCACGACCGCGCTCGACAAGATCCCCGACACCGTGCTGTCGCGCTCGCAGATCTACGAGTTCCGCACCATCTCGTCAAAGACGGTGTCCGAGCGCCTGCGCTACATCGCCGGGCAGGAAGGCATCACCGTGCCCGACGATGCCTTGCTGCTGCTGGCGCGCGCCGGCGAAGGCAGCATGCGCGATTCGTTGAGCGCGTTCGACCAGGTGCGGGCGTTCTCTGGCGACACGCTGACGCTCGACGACGTCACGACCGTGCTCGGGCTGGTTGGCCGCGACCTGGTCTTCGACATGCTCGACGCGATTGCCGCCGAAGACGCGTCGGCGGCGTTCTCGCTCGTGGACGCCGCCATCGAACGGGGCTACGACCTGCGGCTGCTGTGCCGGGAGCTGGCTCGGGCGACCCGCGACCTGCTGGTGGTGTCGGTCGACAGCGGACGGCTGAAGGACCCCGACGTGGCCAGCGAGTCGGAGCGCGCGCGGGTACAGGCGATTGGCGCCAAATTCTCGCGTGAAGACCTGCTGCGCACCTTCGACGGCTTCACGCGTGCCGAATACGACGTGCGGCAGTCTGACTACCCGCGCTTCCAGGTCGAGATGGCCCTGCTGCGCCTGATGCACCTGCGGAAGCTCCTGCCGCTGGCTGAGTTGCTCGAGGGCGGCGGTGCCCGCGGCCCCTTGTCGGCGCCGGCACGGCCGTCGGCCGCGCCCATGGCCCGCACTCCGGCGGCACCCACGTTTGCCGCCCCTGCGCCCGCGCGTGCCGCGACGTCACCCTCGCGTCCCGCCACAGCTGGCGCCACGCCCAGTGCAGCGACCCCATCGCCCTCGCGACCAGCGTCGGCGACGCCAGTGCCTGCGTCAAGTGCCGGAGAACCGCTACCCGACGGGGCGCGCGAGGCGTTTCTGGCGGGCGTGAAGTCGGGCAAGGTCTTCTTCTACAACGCGGTCGTGGCGCAGGCCTACCGGATCGATGTCACGACGGCGAAGATCACCTTTACGTTCCTGCCGAACCAGAAGGTGCCGCGCGCGCAGTGCGACGAGAACCGGGCCTGGCTCGAGGCGCTGGGCGAGCAGGTGTTCGGCCGCATGATTCCGGTGCACGTCGCAGTAGCGGACGGCGCCGCCCCGCCGCCGTCGGCGGCTCCAGCCGCTATGCCGTCGGCTGCGCCGCCCCGCCCGGCACTGAAGAGTCCGCTGTCGGGCCCAAGTGACGATGACCTGCGCAAGGAAGCCCTGTCGGATCCCACGGTGCAGGCGCTGCTCGAGATCTTCCCTGTGGAACGCACCAAGATCGAGGAGATGTAGACGTTGCTGCCTGGGCCCCTCGATGCGCTCGTCGACCAGTTCCGCAAGCTGCCCGGCGTGGGCGCCAAGAGCGCGCAGCGCCTGGCGTTCCATATCCTGAAGACGCCGCGGGAAGACAGCGAGCGGCTCTGCGAGGCCATCCGCCACGTGAAGGACAGCGTCACGTATTGCTCGGTGTGCCATAACATCACCGATGTGGATCCGTGCCGCTACTGCGCCGACGAGGCGCGCGATCACCGGCTGATTTGCGTGGTGGAAGAGCCCCAGAACGTGAACGTGATCGAGCGGTCGCGGGGCTTCAAGGGCGTGTATCACGTGCTGATGGGCACGATCTCGCCGCTGCAGGGCATCGGGCCCGACGACCTGAAGATCACGGGCCTGCTCGAGCGCATCGGCGTGGGCGCGGTCGACGAAGTGATTCTGGCCACGAGCCCCACGGTGGAAGGCGAGGCCACGGCCATCTATCTGGCGCGCCTGCTGCGTCCGCTGGGCGTGCGGGTCACCCGCATCGCCACCGGTATTCCCGTCGGCAGCGACCTCGAGTACGCCGATGAACTCACGATGGGCAAAGCCATGGAGGGTCGCCGCGACGTGTCGTAGGACCGGGTGATCCGGTCCAGGCTCGACGGCGTTTCACGAGATGCTCCCCATCTCCTATCAACTGCCCGCCGCCATCGTGCTGCTGCTGTGCGGCGCCATGGCCTGTGTGGCCGGCTTCCGGCTGCTGCGCTACGTGCTGGCGGCCTTTGGCGCCATCATCGGCGGCCTGGCGGCCAGTTCACTGCTTGGCACGAGCGAGACGGCCTACATGGCCGGTGCGTTCCTGCTTGGCGGACTCGCCGGCGGCGTGATCATGGTGGCCGCGGCGTTTATCGGCGTGGCGCTCGTGGGCGCGGGCCTGGGGGCTACGGCCGTCACGTTGATCTGGACCCAGCTGTCGAGCGAGCCGCATCCCTATGTGTTGATTCTCGCCTCGGTGGCCGGCGCCTGGCTGGCCACCTGGCTGCAGCGCTACGTCACCATCGTGGGCACCGCGTTTGGCGGCGCCTGGGCGCTGCTCGTGGGCGCGCTGGCGCTGTCGGGCGACAAGGCCAAGCTTGCGGCTGCGGCGGCGGGCGACGTGTGGGTGCCGTATCCGATGCATCCGGCGCCTGGACAGGCGTGGGTGCCGTGGGCCTGGCTTGCCGTGGGCCTCATCGGCGTCTTCATGCAGCTCAAGGTCACCGGCGGCAACAGCGGCCGGGTCGTGAAGAAGAACAAGACGTAGAGGTTACCGGCCGGCGGTCAGGCTCATCACGCGGCCCAGGCTGCCCTTGTAGCCGGTCATCTCCAGATAGCCTCGGCCGCTCACTGGTCGGCCGCGCCCGGTGCCCGCCACCTGCACCATGCCTTCCCAGTAGGCGATGCCCGCGCCCGCGGTGGCCAGCTCCTGACTGGCCAGCGGCGTCGTGACGGTCAGCGATAACTGCTCGCGTGGCAAGCTGATGGTCCACGACACGGGATAGATTGCGCCCGACAGCGCGTTGAATGTGGTGCCGCCAGGGGCCAGCGTGAAGTCCGCCGCCGTGAGATGCGTGGTGCCGCCGCGCGCATCCACGAGCGTGCCGCTCGACCGCGGGTCGCGCGACCCATCGGCGCGCCGCAGTTGATAGAGCATCAGCTCGCGGTTGTCGTCGAGTTGCAGCGACAGCCAGTCCCACCCCTGCTGTTCTGGTTCGAGGAAGCTCGTGCCGAACTCGTGGTCCATCCAGCTCTCGCCGGTCACGTCGAACCGCTCGCCGTCGACCATGATGGTGCCGCGCGTGGGCATGCGGGTGACCGAGTAGTAGTGCGACGCGTTGCCCTGGCGGGCGCCCTTCTGGCTGATGCCGTTCACGCCGTTCACGGCAGGCGGCTTGCCTTCGTCCAGCGTCAGCTGCACGGCGGCCTTGGCCGACGACGCCGCAATCGCGTGGTGGCCCTGCGGGTCGAGGCCCGCGGTCCAATCCTCGTTCCACACCTTGTAGACGTCGGTGGCGGCGCCCGACAGTCCGGGGCCGCTACGGCTCAGGCGCTCGTCGAACCGGTAGCGCTTGCCGTCGGGATCGGACACGGCCAGATGCGTCATGTGAATATCGCGAATGGCCCAGCGCGAGGGATTCGCGGGTGCCGCATCGACGCCCACGCGAAAGAACGTCACCTGATAGCCAAAGCGCCGGCCGCTCGCCGTACTCAGGTTGCCGGTGTAGTACCACCACTCGATCTTGTAGTCAGGGTGACTCGCATGATCGCGCGGAAATACGAACTGATAGCCCGGCGCGGCATCCCGCCACGGCGACTGCGCGTGGGTGGGCGCGAGTGCTGCGAGAAGGATGAAGGCGAGCACGGCGAGCACCGAGAGGAGCCGCGGCAGCTCCTTCCGGCTCAACTTCGCTCCGCGATGGCGGGGCGTCCTGCCGCGGTGAGAAACCGCTTTCGAGACCATGGAGGACCGCCAGGGCTCGCGGTGCTCAGATTTCGCCGTCAGGAGCCACCGCGGCTCCTCTTGGCTGTCCCCAGTCTCTGTGCTACTCGTCATGATCCACCACCAACCGCGTTGCCCGTCGCGCCGGGATGAAGCCCGCCAGGGCCGTGGCCGCGACCACCAGCAGTGACACCTGGGCCAGAAATGTCACCGGCACGCGGAACTGAATCGTCCAGCCAAAGCTCTGCACGTTGATCACGTAGACGAGCAGCACCGACAGGGCCAGGCCCACGATCAGGCCGATGCTCATGCTGGCGGCGCCAATGAGCGCCGCCTCGATCACCACGACCCGCTGCACCTGCCGGCGCGCGGCTCCGATGAGGCGCAGCATCGTGAGCTCGCGGCGCCGCTCGATCACGAGCGTAAGCAACGTGCCGGCCACGCCCAGCATCGCCACCACCACCGCGATGAGTTCGAGCGCGTAGGTGATGGCAAACGTGCTGTCGAAGATGCGCAGCACTTCGGCCCGCAGCGCGCGGTTCGTGTAGATGAACGCGCGATGGCCTTCATCCAGCCCGTCGATGATCTCTTGCCGCACCTGTTCAGGATCGGCGCCCTCGCGCAGATACACCGCCAGGCTCGTGGGCGGCTGGTCGGTGAAGTGCCTCGCGAAGGTGCGATGGTCCATCACGATCACGCCCCGGTCGATGGCGTAGTCGTAGTACACCCCGGCGACGGCAAACGGACGTTCGCCGGCGCGGGTGGCGAGCTGCAACGTGTCGCCAGGCCTTGTGCGGTAGCGATTCGCGAAGGCTTCCGACACGATCACCGTGTCGGTGCCCACCGCGGCGGCCAGGGCGGCACGGCCATCGGCGGGCGCCTTGAAGAGCAGCGCGCCGTGCGAGAGCACGACGTCGAACTGCCCGGCCGCCAGGATGACGAGGTTCCCCTGGTACACGAGGTCGAGATTGCGGAACGTGTCGACGGCTTCCACGCCGGGATGCGCGCGCACCGCCTCGACGACCGTCGTCGATAATGCCTGGCCCGACCCGGTCGTTGGTTGCACGCCCGGCCCGATGAAGAGGTCGGCCTGCAGCGTCTGGCCGACCCAGTACACGACCGTGTCGCGGAAGCTGCCGATCATGACGGCCACCGCCACCATCATGGCGAGGCTGACCGAGAGCGCCGCAATCGAAATGGACAGCCGCGGAATGGCCGACGACAGATGCGCGTGCGCGAGCACGCCTTCCACGCCGAGCAGCCGGCGCAGCGGCGCCCGCACCGCGCGCGCCATGCCGTAGACGAGCGCCGGCACGAGCAGCGACGCGCCGAGGATCGTGATAAACGCCGAGAGGTAGCCAAAGAGCGGCACGCCGCCCACGGGGCCAAGCTGCGCGAGTCCCAACGCGGTTGCGAGCACGAGTGCGGGCACGATGAAGGTGCGCGGACGCAGCCGCACGCGCGTTTCGAGCTGATCGGCGCCGCGCATGGCGGCGGTGGGCGGCACGCGGCTGGCCTCGAGCGCCGGCACGGTGGCGGCCAGCAGCGAGAGCGGCACGCCGATGCCGAGTGCCAGCAGCACGTGCGTCCATTCGAGCGAAGGCGGAGCTGCCGCGCTGGCAATGTAGAGCGTGCTGACCGTGGCGCTGGTCACGCCCACGGCTGCATCCGCCAGCAGGCGTCCCAGTCCCAGCCCCAACGCCGTGCCCGCTAGACCCATCAAGGCCGCCTCGCCCAGGAACAGCGCCAGCACCTGCCGGCGCGTCACGCCGAGCGCGCGCAGCATGCCCACTTCATCCCGCCGCGCCAGTACCGATACGGTGGCCGTGTTGTAGACCAGGAACAGGCCCACGACGAGCGCCACCCACGAGAGGGCCGACAGGTTCATGTGGAACGCTGCCAGCATGCGCTCCACCTGTTGTCCGCGTCTGGACGGCCGGGCGGCGGTGAGACCGGCGGGCAAACGTGTGCCGATGGCCTCGGCGGCCGCGTCGAGGTCGGCGCTGGTCGGCGCGCGCGACGCGTCGAGCGCCGTGGGCGCGCGCTCGATCTGCACGTCGATGCGGTCGATGCGTCCCAGGCGCGCAAAGGCCAGCTGCGCCGCGGCGATGTCCATCAGCACGAAGCTGCCGTCCATCACCCGCGCGGGACCCTTGTCTTCGAGCAGCGCGCGGATCACATAGGTGTTGACGCGGTCGCCGGCCAGCAGACGGATTTCGTCGCCGAGCTTGTAGCCACGCCGCCGCGCCAGCTTCTCGGTAATCACGATGCTCTGCGGGCTGGTCAGCAAGGCGAGGAACGCCTGAGACGTGAGTTCCGAGGCCTCCGCATCTGGTTCTGAGCCCCGAGCCCCGCCTGCCCTGAGCGCAGTCGAAGGGAGCCCCGAGCCCCGATCCTGTTCTGGTGCGTACGCGCCCACCGCGTAGTCGCGCAACGTGCGGTCGCGCAGGATATCTACACCCAGCACCTTGACGGCTTCGGCGCGATTCGGCAGCGACAATCCGGGCGCGGTGCCCGGTCGTACGCGGCCGCTCGTGGCCGCCGTCACGATAGCCATGTCGCCTTCGATCACCGGCGACACGGGTCCGAATTCTCTCAGCCATCCAAGCGACGGCAGCAGCGTCTCGTCGATGCCGCCAGAGCCCAGGATCTCGATGGACGCGCGGCCCGACACGGTATCGAGCGCCGTTTCGAACCCCCGAACCGAACTGGAATTGGTGAGCTGGATTGCGATGACCACACCGATGCCGAGCGCGATGCCGGCAATGGTCGTGAGGGTGCGACCGCGCTCGTGCACCATGCGGCGCACGATGAACTGACGGAAGAGACGCAGGCTCATGCGGGCCGGTCGAGCCAGGCGTCGAGCTTCCCGTCGCGCATGCGCACCGTGCGCGCGGCCGCCGCGGCCACTTCCGTGGCATGAGTGGCGAGCAGAATCGTGATGCCGAGATCGCGGTTCAGATCCGCCAGCAGTGCCAACACGTTGGCGCCGTTCTCTGAATCCAGGTTTCCCGTGGGTTCATCCGCCACGAGCAGGGCCGGCTGATGCACGAGCGCCCGGGCAATGGCGGCGCGCTGCGCCTCGCCGCCCGACACCTGTTGGGGATAGTGGGATAGCCGATGGCCGATGCCCACGCGCTCGGCCAGCGCGGCGGCGCGTGCCTCGGCGTCTTTCACCGCCATGCCGCCGAGCAGGCAGGGCAGGGCGATGTTGTCGCCGATTGTGAGCGTGGGCAGCAGGTTGAAGAACTGGAACACGAAGCCGATGCGGTCGCGGCGCAGGCGGGTGAGGGCGTCGTCGTCGAGGGCGCTGAGGTCGCGGCCTTCGATCGAGAGCCGGCCGGCCGAGGGACGGTCCATGGCACCGCACAGGTGCAGCAGCGTGGACTTGCCACAGCCCGAAGGGCCCATCAGCGCCACGAAATCCCCGGCCTCGAGGCTGAGTGACACGCCGCGCAGCGCTGACACCGGGGCAGCGCCGCCCGTGTAGGTTTTTTCGAGGGCGGTGGCGACGAGCAGCGGCATCAGTAGAGTGTAAGACCCACTGGGTGGCCGAAACGTCCCCGCGAAGCGGGCACGCTTGCGAGGCGCGCGCGGTTCGGTTTACGATAAGCGTTCGTTTGGCCCTCGGCATTCGCGCCCGGGGCTGGGCGTTCCTGCCTGTTCCTCGGTAGCTCAACGGCAGAGCATCCGGCTGTTAACCGGAGGGTTGCTGGTTCGAATCCAGCCCGAGGAGCCAA
>JANNEJ010000670.1:0-3707 GCA_031378585.1 Acidobacteriota bacterium
CCCGCCGACGATCTGGAAGACGTGTTTCCCATCAGCCCCAAGCGCTGACACCTGTCCCGCGGCGCAGTGCCTGCACGTCTCCGGGCCTAGCGCACGACGCGGTACACCCGCACCACGCCGCCGTCATCACGCGACGTCGCCACCGGCACCAGGTCCCGACGCAACTCGAGGCCGATCACCGCGCGAGCGAACGCCTGGCTCGTGCGGAAATACTGTTGGTGCACCAGCAGATACTCGGCCGCCGTGGCGCGCAGCGCCTCGAGTGCGCGGTCATCGGGGAAGCCGCGTGCGGCATCGATCAGTTCGTAGTACGCGGGTGGATAGAAGCCGCTGTTGCCATTCACCAGGGCATGGCCGTGGTACTGGGCGAAGTACTGGAAATCGGCTTCAGCACCGGGCAACGCCTCGGGCAGCGGCAGCGGCGTGTGCACGATCACGGTGGGCGGCAAGGTGGCCAGGAGCCGGTACACTGGCGGCGCCTCGCGCGGCAACAGCCGCACCGGTACCGCCGCTGCGTACTCGACACCTACGAGCGCAAGCACCAGCGTGGCGACCAGCCAGGCCCCCGGCAGATGTCCCCACGCCGCAGCCAGATTCGCGCAGCCGAGCGCCGCCAGCAGCGCCACACCCATGAGCACCACCCCGCCGAAGCGAGCGGGCACCCGCAGCCCCCGATACGGCGGCGCCAGGCGTCGCAGCAGCGGATACGTCACGCCGTTGAGTCCGGTCGAGGCTTCCATCGCGAAGGCCGTGGTCACCGCCATTGCCATCGTCCATGGCGCGGCTGGCGCGGCCAGCGCGGTGACGGCGAGCGACGAGGCCAGCAACCCCGGGAAGAGACGCCGCTCGTAGTCGTCAGCCCCGGCCGTCCATCCCCACACGCGATTGCCCGGCGGCGACACGCCGTAGCTCTCGAGCGTGGCGCTGTACGCCTGCACCTCGAGGTCCGAACGGTCGCCCACGACCTGACGCGCGCGCAGATACGGCAGAGCGTAGGCACCGGCCACGAGCGCAGCACATCCTAGTGCCACCGCACCGCGACGTCGCGTGGCCGAGGCGATCTGTGGGCGCGTGCGCAGCCACTCGAGGCCGGCGATGAGCGGCCACACCGTGAACAGGAACACGCCGTAGTAGATGCAGCAGAGAAACTGTGCCGCCAGCGACCCGCCGAGCAGCCACACCGCCCGGCCCCGGCCGCGCAGGATCCGCGAGGTGGCCAGCACCGCCAGTGGCATCCACGCCGTCCACAGCAGCTCCAGGTGCATCACGTGCTCGAGGCGGCTCGGAGCCCCGGTGAAGATGGCCGCCGCCACGAGCGCACCCCAGTGGCTGCCCGAGAGCTCGCGCGCGCAGGCGTACATCGCAAGGCCTGCGGTGAGGTACGCGGCCCACACGAGTGCCGAGTAGACCAGCGCCACCGGCACGCCCACGGCAATGAAGGGCGCGCCGATCAGGGCCGGCAGGGCGATCGCGTCCGAGTACAACAGCACATCCACGGCGGGATGGAAGATGTTGCCGGCAAACAACCCGTCGGCCGCGCCACTGGCAAGGTTGCGTGTCCACTGGTAGAGCCGCCACGACGAAAAGAGCGGGTCCTGGTGCGCGGGTACGAGCCACGGGTTGGTCGCAAGCGGCCAGGTCGACGCGATCGTGACGAGCACCACCACGCCGCAGGCCGTCGCCCACGCGCGCGGGCCATCAAGCGGCCCGGTGCCGCCGCGCGCCGTCACTCGCGCGCCGAAGCTCGAGCCGCCAGCTGACGGGCGGCCTGGTCGGCGTCGGTGGCTCCCGCAAAGTCCTTGGCGGTAAGACCGCCCTCGCTGTGCGTGGACCAGCGCACCACCACGCGGTTGTAGTGGATCTCGAGGTCTGGGTGGTGGTCGGCCGCTTCCGCAGGCGCCACCAGCAATGACACGAACGCCACCGCATCAGGGAACCCACCGAAGGTGAACTCCTTGGTAATCGCGCCGCTATCCAGGCGCCAGCCGGGTAGACCAGAGAGTCGTTGCAGAGCGTCGTCGGTGCCGATCACAGAGGCCATAGGCGGATTCCAGTGTGCATGCAGTCTACAACCGTCCGGCACGCGACGGGGCCACGGCGGCAAGGGCCGGGTCGGTCTCGTCGCCCTGCGCGATCTGCCGCACGAGCACGGCAGTGAGCGGCGCCAGTAGTGCGCCGTTCCGGTAGTGTCCGCACGCATAGATCAGGCCCGGCAGCACCTCGGACCGTCCGAGGTACGGCAGATCGTCTGGAGAACCCGGCCGCAACCCGCGCCGTGCCTCGACAAACGTGGCGTCCGCCAGCGTGGGCACGAGCGCTGTGGCGGCATTCAGCAGCTGTGCCACGCCCTGCGCCGTGGCGCGTTCGTCAAAGCCCACGTCTTCCGAGGTGGCACCCACCAGCACCGTGCCATCGCCCCAGGGCACGAGGTAGACGTCGCTGGCCCACACGATGTGCCGCAGCGTGCCTGGCGGCGTGGCCAGGTACAGCAGCTGGCCGCGCACCGGCCGCACGGGCACCTGATCCGCGCCCTCGGGCGCCAGCGCCGCGGCCCACGCCCCGGCCGCCAGCACGACCTGCGCCGCGTGCACGGGGCCGGCAGAGGTCTGCACCACGAGTGCATCAGCGGAGCGGGCGATCGACGTCGCGGTCACCCCGCTGACCACCTCGGCGCCTTGCGCGACGGCCGCGGCCGCGAGTGCCGCGGTCATGGCCGGCACGTTGACGGCGGCGTGGGCGGGAATGCGAAGCGCGCCGAGCGCGCCGGGATGCAAGGCCGGCTCGGCCGCCCGCAGCGCATGATCCTCGAGCCAGTGTCCCGTGACCTGCTCGGCCGCAATCATCGTTCGGGCGCGCTGAAGGCGCTCGCAGTCGGCGCCGGTGACCGCCACTTCGAGCGTGCCGCACCGGGCGAACTCAATCGACAGGCCCGAGCGCTCGACGGCGCGGGCCACGAACGCGTCGTACAGGTCGAGCGAGCGCCGTCCCAGTACCCGTAGTGGGCGCGAGTCGTGGCCCTCGACATACGGCGCCAGCACGCCGGCCGAGGCCTGCGACGCACCGGCGCCGGGGCGGCGTCCATCGAGCAGACGCACACGCAGGCCGGCCTCTGCCAACTCGAAGGCTACGGCGCAACCGATCACGCCGCCGCCAACAACGAGCACATCTACTGCCGGCTGCTGCACGAACTAACTCTAACAGCCGGCGGCGAGCGGCGCCCCTGTTCCTGCACGCCCGAGCCCCCAGCCCCGAGCCCCCAGCCCCCTAGAAGGAAATCGTGGCGCCCAGCTCGATCCGCCGGGCCGGGCCGGCCGAGGTCGCCACCCCGAAGTAGGGCGACAACTGGTTGCCATTGAAGGCATTCAGGTTCGTGCGGTTGAACAGATTCTGGAAATTGGCGTACAGGTCCAGCCGGTAGCGCGAGTTCGACCCATCCATCACGACCATCTGCGGGCCGTCGCCTCCGCCGCCGCCAGGACCGCCGCCCATGCCGCGTTGTGCCGCGGCTCCGCCCGAGGGAGGCATCGGTGGGCCGCCCACAGGCACGCCTTCGGGGCCGCCGCGCAGCAGGCCTCCGAGGTTGAACGACCGGGTGATGCGCACGTCCGCATTGACCTGCACCGCCGCGCGCGCGGAGTTGCGACCCACGCCCACCGGCCGGTCGTTGAACACCGTGTCGCCGTTGCCGTCGAGGCCCGTGGTGATGG
>JANNEJ010000673.1:0-4904 GCA_031378585.1 Acidobacteriota bacterium
CCTTGGCGCGACCGATCGCTGCATCGGGACGCCGCCGCTCGCCTTCACCTTCGGGCTCGGCGGACGCCTCGCGTTCCCGCTGGCCGCGCGCGCCAGCACGGTGCTGCTCGAGCGGTCGACGCCCGAGTTGCTTCTCGAAGCGGTCGCGGCTACCGGCGCGACCGTGACTTTCACCGCCCCGACCTTCTACCGCGGCATGGCGCTGGCGATGGCCAAGGAGCCTGTGCGCTTCTCGACGGCGTCGTTACGCGCGTCGGTGTCGGCGGGCGAGGCGCTGCCCGAAGCCACCCGCACGCTCTGGCGCGAGGCGACAGGAGTGGAACTGCTCGACGGCATCGGCGCGACCGAGATGATTCACATCTTCATTGCGGCGGCCGGACGGGACGTGCGGCCCGGCGCCATCGGCCGGGCGGTGCCGGGGTACACGGTCGCGATCCTCGACGACGAGCTGCGACCCGTCGCGAGCGGCGACGTGGGCCGGCTCGCGGTGCGCGGCCCGACGGGATGCCGGTACCTGAACGACCGACGACAGCGCGAGTACGTGCGTGGCGGCTGGAATGTCACCGGTGACGCCGCGATGATGGACGCGGACGGCTACGTGTTCTTCAAGGCACGCACCGACGACCTGATCGTGTCGTCGGGTTACAACATCGGCGCGCCTGAGGTTGAGGCCGCCGTACTGCAGCATCACGACGTCGCCGAGTGCGCGGTGGTGGGCGTTCCCGATCCCGATCGCGGTCACGCGGTGAAGGCGTTTGTCGTGCTCTAGGCGGGAGTGGACGCGAACGACACGCTCGGCCGCGAGATCCAGGACTTCGTGAAGGCCACGATCGCGCCCTACAAGTATCCCCGCGTGGTGGAGTTCGTCGCCGCGCTCCCCAAGACCGATACCGGCAAGCTCCAGCGCTTCCGGCTGAAGGAGTCCCAGTGAGTATGCGTGTGCTGCAACCCGAGGGATGGCCGCGTCCGCGCGGCTACGCAAACGGCATGAGTGCAACTGGCCGCACGATCTTCGTGGCCGGGCAGGTGGGCTGGGACGCGCAGCAGCGCATCGTCGAGGGCGGGATGGTGACGCAGACTCGGCAGGCGCTCGCCAACATCGTGGCGATCCTTGCGGTGGACGGCGCGCGCGCCGAGCACATCGTGCGGCTGACCTGGTATGTCACCGACCGCCAGCAGTATCTTGCGGCAGGCGAGCCGCTCGGGGCGGTGTATCGCGAGATCATCGGACGCCACTTTCCCGCGATGTCGGCAGTGGAGGTGAAGGCGCTCATGGAGCCTGGGGCAGTCGTGGAAATCGAGGCGACCGCGGTAGTGCCGCCGGTCGGCTGACCACATCAACCGGCAACCGCGTCCGCCCTGTGGTCTCACGGCGCTCGTGATAGCGTGTGGCGCGTGATGTCGGTGCGATCAAATGCCGCCCTCGTTCTCGTTGCCGCGCTCGCCGCGTGCGGCCGGCCCGCCAGCACACCGGCGGACCTGGCCATCACGTCGGTCAGCGTCGTGGACGTCGCACGCGGCACGGTGCAATCGGGACGCACTCTCGTCGTGACCGGCAACCGCATCGTGGCTGTAGCGGCATCGGCCGACGGCTTCGCGCCGGCGCGCATCGTGGACGGGGCAGGGAAGTTCGCCATGCCGGGTCTGTGGGACATGCACGTCCACTTCGGCGGCGGCGCCGCGCTTATCGAAGAGAACAAGAGCCTGCTGCCGCTCTTCCTTGCCCACGGCATCACCACGGTGCGCGATGCGGCAGGCGATCTGAGCCCGAGCGTGCTCGAGTGGCGGTCGGCCGTGGCCGCGGGCACGGTGCCCGGCCCCACGATCTACACGTCGGGGCCCAAGCTCGAGGGCATCAACTCGGTGTGGCCAGGCGACCTCGAGGTGGGCACGCCGGAAGAAGTGCGGGCGGCGCTCGACACGCTGCAGGGCATGAAGGTGGACTTCGTGAAGATCACGGAGAACACGCTCCTGCCTGAGCTCTACCTGCTTGGCGTGCGCGAGGCCAGGACCCGCGGCTTCAAGGTGTCGGCGCATGTCCCGGTGGCGCTGACGCTCGACCAGGCGTCAGAGGCGGGCCTGAGCTCGATCGAGCACATGTCGTATCTGCTGCGC
This sequence comes from Acidobacteriota bacterium, assembly GCA_031378585.1. Lineage (GTDB taxonomy): Bacteria > Acidobacteriota > Vicinamibacteria > Vicinamibacterales > UBA2999 > CADEFD01. The sequence goes on from JANNEJ010000673.1 coordinate 2,116, forward strand.
GGCGGATCGCCGCGCGAGGCGGAACTGAGCGGTGCCGTGGCGGCAGGGAAGATGCCGCCGGGAGATGCAGTCACGGCCATGATCGACAGCTTCGACGAGGCCACCGCGCTCTTGACCTACGGCCGGCTCGCACAGCGCGGCACGGCGGTGACGCCGACGCTGAACGGCAGCCGCATCCTCGCCTATCTGGACGAGGACACGCACGGCGAGGACGACTACCTGAAGTATCTCGGGCCAGGCCTGAAGGCCACCTACGAGGGGCGAGTCACGCGCGCGGCGTCGGATGACGCGGCCGCCGTGGCCCGGCGTCACGACCGCTTCGAAAAGGCGGCTCGGCTGCTGCCGCTGCTGCAACGAGCCGGTGTCACGATCCTGGCCGGCACCGATGCGGGCTTCCTCAACTCGTTCAACTATCCCGGCATCGGCCTGCACGACGAGCTCGAGGTGCTGGTGAAGTACGGCCTCACGCCGCAGCAGGCGCTGGCCGCGTCGGTGGTGAACGGACCGGCGTTCCTGGGCGCGTCGGAGGGCTTCGGCGCGCTGGCGCCCGGCAAGACGGCGGACGTCGTGCTGCTCGACAAGAACCCGCTCGACGACATCCGCGCCACGCGCGCGATTCACGCGGTGGTGTTGAAGGGCCGCTACCTCGACCGCGTAGCCCTCGACGTCCTGCTGAAAAACGCGCAGACGCAAGCGGCCACCCGCGCGCCTGCGACCGCGCCGCGCTGACTTGACAGCGCCTTGCACCCACGGCAGCCGACGGGACGCGGCATCTCCCTCCGGCTCACCTTCGCTCCGCGATGCCGGGCTGACGCGACGTCAGCGGCGAAAGGATCCGCCTGGCTGGGCGAACGGCAGAACTCGCGGTGCTCAGAGTTCGCCGTCAGGAGACACCACGCCCCGCCGGCTGCCGCTGTCGCCCAGAGCTGGTGCCGGAATGCACAGCGGTCACGGGGAGGGCGCGGCATCTCCGCGCGGCGAAATCTGAGCCCCGCCCGCCATGCCGGTCCCCCATGTTGACCGGCACTGATCGAACCACGTCATGTCAGCCCGGCAGGGCGGAGCGAAGTTGAGCCGAGGGGAGACGCCGCGCTCTCCCCGTGACCGGGAGGCATGCCGGGCTGACGCGACGTCGGCGGCGAAGGGATCTGCCCGGCTGGGTGACCGGCAAGACTCGCGGTGCTCAGAGTTCGCCGTCAGGAGACACCACGCCCCGCCGGCTGCCGCTGTCGCCACTGCGTCAGTCCGCAGCCCGCGTCAGCGGAACCACCCTTCTTGCTCGAGCTGCCGCCACACCTGCTGCACCACGCGTCCGCCCTCGGCCACGACGCGCGACTCGTCGTCGCACACGACGCGGCCCTCGAAGACCTGCAGGCGTCCATCGGTCATCACGTGACGCACGCTGGTGCCGCTGGCGTAGAGCAGGTGATTGAGCGGCTCGGGTGGCAGGGCGCCGCTGCCCACGAGCAGCCCCGACACGTCCACCATCGTCAGATCGGCGCGCGCACCGGGGCGGATGCGGCCGAGGTCATCGCGCCGCAGGCCGCGCGCGGGCACGAGTGTGGCACCGGCCACAGCCGTCCAGATCGTGGGCCGTTCAAGCGGCACCGGACTCGTGCGGCGCAGCAGGGCTTCGCGGGCCTGCCCGTAGAGCACCGCCAGCTTCAGGTTCTCGACGTAGTCGTTGGAATGCGTGTCGATGCCGATGTTCACCGCCACGCCTGCGCCGAGCGCCTCGGGATACGGCATCGAGTCACCGCCCGCGCCGCCGGCCGAGGGGCAGTGCGAGAAGACCACGCCACGCGATTTCAGCAGCGGGCCGTCGGTGGCCCAGTCGACGCCGCTCATGTGGGCGCCGAAGACCGGCATGTCGTACGCGCCCAACTGCTCGAGCCACCGCACCGGGGAGACGCCCCACAGGCGCGTGACGGTTTCGGACTCGCGCACGCCTTGGGCCAGGTGCAGGTGCAGGCCGTTGGCGCCCGCGCGCGCTGCGTCGATCATCGCGCGCATCGTCTCGGGCGTATGGGTGTCGGTGGCGTGCGGCGCGATCTGCGGACGGATCAGCCCGCCGCTTGCGCCGGCGTGCCGCTCCGCGAACCGCCGCGCGGCCACGATCTCGTCGAGTGTGCCGGGTACCGACGCCATAAGCGTCGCGTCGCTCGTGCGTTGCCAGATGGGGAACAGGCGGGGCACGCCGGGGATCATCGGCGCGGGATAGCCGCGCACGCCCCAGCGGGTCGCCACCCGCACGTACGATTCGGCCTGACGCAGGCTGAGGCTCATCTCGACCTGGGTCGTGCAGCCGCTGCGGAGCAACTCGGCGAGGTTGATGGCGGTGAGCGCATCGAGCGCGGCGTCGTCGAGCCCCTCCATCACCTCGAGCGGACGCGCGTACGACCGTCCGCCTTCGATGAGGCCGCGCGTGGGCGTGCCCGACGCCACGTGCGTGTGTCCGCTGATGAAGCCGGGCAGCACCAGCAGGGCGCGCGCATCGATGCGCGTCTGGGTGCCGGCGACGCGCCCCTGGCGCACGTCGGTGATGACGCCGCGTTCCACCACGATCGAGGCGTCGCGCACGAGCACGAGCTCGTCGCTGGCCGCGGCGGTCGTGAGGGCCCAGCCGGCCTCGATCACAAACGGCATGGCGGGCAGCGCAGGGGCCGTGGCGGGGACGGACCGCGGGGCCTGGGTGGCGACCGCCCGGGTGCCAGCCAGGATGCCGGCTGCCCCAAGGCCGTGCGAAAGCCATTGGCGCCGGGTCAGTACTCCGTGCGGCCGGCCGGTTG
>JANNEJ010000763.1:0-7696 GCA_031378585.1 Acidobacteriota bacterium
CGGCCATCACGTCGTAGTGCGCGACGGGCGCGCCGACGATGAGCAGGTGCAGCCGCGGCTGCTCCTGGGCCAGCGCGGCCATGGCCTCGAGCAGTTGCGGCAGTCGCTTCTCGGGTGTGACGCCGCCGAAGGCCCCGACGACCACGGCGTCGGCGGGCACACCGTAGCGCGCGCGCAGATCCGCCGTCGTGGCAGTGGGCTTGCCTGCGAGAGGATCGGCCACACCCATGGGGACCAGGTCGACCTTCACCTCGTAGTCGGCGCTCAGTTGCTCCGCGAGCGCGGCGCTGTGCACGGCGGCAAGACGGGCGGCATGCAGTACCAGCCGGATGTGCGGCCAGTGCGCGAAGAGACTCCCGCCCAGGCCCTCGGCCACGAGCAGGCCGATGTCGGGGGGCGCGGCCGGGTGATTCGCCGCGAATTCGGCCAGGTAGTCGTCTCGGCGGGGCCGCCAGCGCTTCAGTAAGCCCTGCGCGCGCGCCTGGTGCACTTGCGCGTCGTGCAGCACGACCAGTCCCGGATAGCGGAAGAGATAACCCCACATGTAGTCGTGGCAGGCCGCGTTGCCGAGGTGGTAGACCGTCAGGTCGTAGGGGCGGCGCCGATTGGCCCAGACGAAGTCGCGCGCGGTCGTGCCGGATGGCGGCACCCCGGGTGGCGGCTCGGCGTACACGTCGAGGTCAATGCCCCGGTCGCGCAGCAGCGGGGCGACCTCATCGGAATAGGCCGCAATGCCGGATCGCGACGGCGGCATCGGGCTGAACCAGGCCACGCGCAAACCGGCGGCCGAGTGAACCAGGGATGGGACCGTCACGGCTGGGTTACACCAGTAATCGTGGGTAGGGCGTTTGACTGTGTCATACGGAATTGCCTACCATCTAGCCACTCTTGCGAAATACTTCACAAGCGGCGCAACGGCTCACGCGCGGCTGACGACAGGAACAATCATGGCAGGCTGGGGCGGCGTCGCCATCATGGTGGCGATCGGGTTGGGATTCGGGGTGGTCTCGGTCATCCTCTCCTATTTCCTTGGCCCGCGGCATCCTACACCCGAAAAACTCGCGCCCTACGAATGCGGCATGCCTCCGGTGGGCGACGCGCGCGAACGCCAGTCGGTCAAGTTCTACCTGATCGCGATGATCTTCCTGCTGTTCGACATCGAAGTCGCCTTCCTCGGTCCGTGGGCCATGGCGCTGCGCGATCTCGGCTGGCCGGGCTTTGTCCAGATCCTGCTCTTCTTCATGATTCTCGCCGTGGCGTTCATCTACGTCTGGCGCAAGGGCGTCCTCGACTGGGGACCGGAAAGCGACCCCGACTACGTGCGGCCGAACCAGGTGGGCCCGGCGGTGGTCAAGAGATACAGCTATGGGACTCGAGACTGATCTTCCGGAAATCCCGGTACTGACGACCACGCTCGAAAAGGTCATCACGTGGGGGCGGCGGTCGGCGGTCTGGCCCGTCACCTTCGGCTTGGCGTGCTGCGCCATCGAGATGATGGCCATGAGCTGCAGCCGCTACGACATCGCGCGCTTTGGCGCCGAGGTGTTTCGCGGTTCGCCGCGCCAATCCGATCTGATGATCATCGCCGGCCGGCTGTCGCGGAAGATGGCGCCAGCGCTGCGCCGCATCTACGACCAGATGCCCGAGCCCAAGTGGGTGATTTCGATGGGCGCGTGTGCGTCCTGCGGCGGCATCTTCGACAACTACTCGATCGTGCAGGGCTCCGATCAGGTCGTGCCCATCGACGTCTACATTCCGGGCTGCCCGCCGCGGCCCGAGTCGGTCATCTACGGCATCGTGCAGCTGCAGAAGAAGATCGACGCTACCAAGCTGAGGGCCTAGCCGATGGACGCCCAGGCCATCATCGACCAGCTGGCGTCGCTCGTGCCCGGCGCCGCACTCTCACCGTGCCCAGGCGCCGACGTGATCGACACGCCCGCGCTCTGGGTGTCGGCCGCCCATCTCGTGCCGGTGTGCCTCGCCCTGCGCGACGCGCCCGGACTCGAGTTCCATGCCTTCTCGAATGTCACGGCGGTGGACTATCACCCGCGCCGCGCGCCGCGGTTCGACGTCGTGTACCACGTCGTGTCGCCGCATCGACGGGCGCGCGTCCGGCTCAAAGTGCAGCTCGGCCTTGACGAGCCCATCAGGTCGGTCACGCCCGTGTGGGCCGGGGCCGGCTGGTGTGAGCGCGAGATCTACGATTTGTTCGGCATCGTGTTTGACGGGCACGAGGACCTGCGCCGTCTCATGATGACGGAAGACTGGGAAGGCCATCCGCTGCGGAAGGATTACCCGGTGCAAGTGCGGAAGGACGCCCAGACCTACATGCCGCTGCAGGTCACCGCAGAGGAGTTTCGCGCGAACATGGAACGCGACCGCTACTCGCGGACGCGTCCCAAATAGGCGACATGGCGGAGCCAGAAGCAGGAAGGGTGGCGCTGGTGGTCGAGACGTTGCGGTCGGCCGCGCGCGTCCACGACGCCTTGGCGCAGGGTCCGGGCGCCACGGCGATTGCGCGGGCGGGGGAGTTGCTCGTGCGCGTGCTGGCCGGGGGCGGACAGGTGCTGGTGTTCGGCAATGGCGGCAGCGCCGCCGACGCGCAGCACTTCGCAGCGGAGCTGGTCGGGCGGTTCGTCCGTGACCGGCGCGGATGGCCGGCCATTGCGCTCAGCACGGATACGAGCGTGCTCACGGCCGTGGCCAACGACTTCGGGTTCGAGACGGTGTTTGCGCGGCAGGTCGAGGCCCTCGGACGCGCCGGGGACCTCGCGATCGGCATCACCACGAGCGGCGCCTCGCCCAACGTGGTGCGGGGCCTGGAAGCGGCCAGGACGCGCGGGCTGCAGACGATCGCGCTCACGGGGAACGACGGCGGGGCGGCGGGCCGCCATGCCGAGGTGCACGTGAACGTCCCGGAGACGGTGACGGCGCGCGTGCAGGAAGCGCACATGACGGTGCTGCATCTGCTCTGTGCCCTGGTCGACCGGGAAGTGGAAGGCTGAGGATGGCTGAAGTACGCACCGAAACGATGACCGTCAACATGGGGCCCCAGCACCCCAGCACCCACGGCGTGCTGCGGCTTGTGCTCGAGCTCGACGGCGAGACGGTCGTCTCCGTGTCTCCTACGATCGGCTTCCTGCACACCGGCATCGAGAAGACCGCCGAGCAGAAGAAGTGGCAGCAGGTCATTCCGCTGGTCGAGCGCATGGACTACCTGGGCGCCCAATCGAACAGCCTGGCCTACTGCCTCACGGTGGAAAAGCTCCTCGGCATCGAGGTGCCGCAGCGCGTGAAGGACATCCGCGTGCTCATCGCGGAACTGCAACGCCTCAGCAGTCATCTCGTGTGGTTCGGCACCCACGGCATGGAAATCGGCGCCATCACGGTGATGCTCTATGCGTTTCGTGAGCGCGAGATCCTGATGAACCTGAACGAGCTGCTGGCCGGGTTCCGGTTCTTCCCGAGCTACATCCGCGTGGGCGGACTGCGCGAGGACTTGCCGCGCGGCTTCAAGGAAGCCGTCTCCGCGTTCCTCGACCGGTTCCCGGGCAAGCTCGACGAATACGAGACGATGCTGACGAAGAACCCGATCTGGCTGGACCGCACGCGGGGCGTCGGCATCATCTCGCTCGCCGACTGCTACCAGTGGGGCCTCTACGGGCCCATCGCGCGCGCGGCCGGCGGCGACTACGACGTACGACGCGCCTTCCCGTATTCGGGCTACGAGACCTACACGTTCGACGTCATCGGCGCCAGCAATGGCGATGTCTACGACCGCTACATCACGCGCGTGGCCGAGATGCGCGAAAGCGTCAAGATCTGCCGCCAGGCGCTCGAGCGGATCGCGCCTGTAGGCGATTGGCAGGTGGCCGACCGCAAGATCGCGCCGCCTCCCAAGGACGAGGTCTACACCGAGATGGAAGCGCTGATTCAGCACTTCCTGATCTACTCGCAGGGCTTCAACGTGCCGGCCGGCGACGCCTACGTCCCCATCGAGGGCCCGCGCGGTGAGCACGGGTGCTACGTGGTGTCCGACGGTTCGAACCGGCCCTGGCGCGTGCACATGCGCTCGCCGGGCCTGATGGCCAGTCAGGCGCTGCACAAGTTCGTCGTGGGCGGGATGATCGCGGACGTGGTCGCGGTGATCGGCTCTCTCGACGTCGTCATGGGAGACGTGGATCGATGAGTTTTCATCCCGCGATGCCGTACGGCACCGAGCGGTGGCATCGCTCGGAGCGCAAGACGCTGCTCGAGGGCCCCGAGTTTGCCTTCACGCCCGAGCGCCGCACCGAGTTCGAACGATTGGCCGCGCAGTACCCGCTTGAGCACCGGCGCTCGTCGGTGCTCTACGCGCTCTACCTCGCGCAGGACCAGCAGGGCTACATCAGCAACAACGCCGCCCGACATGTGGCCGAGGTCGTGGGGATCACGACGGCCGACGTCGAGGACGTGGTGAGCTACTACGTGATGTTCCATCGCGCGCCTACTGGCACGTACGTGTTGCAGGTGTGCACCACGCTGTCGTGCGCGCTGGCGGGCGCCGAACGGGTCATCGAGGGCCTGGAGCAGGCCCTGGGTGTGAAGGCCGGAGGCACCGATGCATCCGGCAGGTTCACGATCATGCCGATGGAATGCCTGGGTGCGTGCGACAAGGCGCCGGTCGTCATGGTGAACAACGAACACTGGCACGAGTGCCTGCAGCCAGACGCGGTGCCCGGTTTTCTCGACGCGATGCGCGCCGACGGCCTGAAGGCGCTCAGCGGCTGCCACCTCGATGTCGAGCGGCGCACGGACGCGGCGGGGAAGTCCACCGTGCCGGCGCAGCCGGCGTCGGTGAACGGCTACGAGCCGGTGCTCACGAAGTACGCGTTCACACCCGGCGGCAACACGCTCGAGCACTACCTGCAGCACCAGGACGGCTACGCCGGGCTGAAGAAGGCCCTGGCCATGACGCCCGACCAGGTGATCGAAACGGTCAAGGCATCGGGTCTGCGGGGCCGCGGCGGAGCAGGGTTTCCCACGGGTCTGAAGTGGCAATTCGTCGACAAGAAATCACCGAAGCCCAAGTACATCGTCTGCAACGCCGACGAGAGCGAGCCGGGGACCTTCAAGGACCACCTGCTGATGGAGCGCAACCCCCATCTGCTGGTGGAAGGGTGCCTCATTGGCTGCCACGCGATCGGATCGCACGTCGCCTACATCTACATTCGCGGTGAGTTCCAGCACCTGTTTGCGCCGCTGCAGAAGGCGATCGACGACGCGCGCGTGGCGGGCTACGTCGGAAAGAACATCCTCGGCAGCGGCTGGGACTGCGAGGTCTACCTGCACCGAGGTGCCGGCGCCTACGAAGCAGGCGAAGAGACGGCGTTGCTCGACTCGCTCGAAGGCCGGCGCGCGCAGCCCCGCTTCAAGCCGCCCTTCCCGGCGGTGGCCGGTCTATGGGGCTGCCCCACGGCCGTGAACAACGTCGAGACGCTCTGCAACGCACCGCTCGTGCTGACGCGCGGCGCCGAGTGGTTCGCGGCGCTCGGGCCGGAGAAGAACGGCGGCCCGAAACTGTTCTGCGTGAGCGGACACGTGAAACGCCCGGGTGTGTTCGAAGCGCCCATGAAGGTGTCGCTGCGCGAGCTCATCGATGACTACGCCGGCGGCATGCGCGATGGCCACACGATTAAGGCCGTGATTCCCGGCGGCTCTTCGGTGCCCATTCTGCTGCCGGATCAGATCGACATCCCGGCCAGCTTCGATGCCGTGCAGCAGGCAGGCTCGCTGCTCGGGTCGGCGGCCATCATGGTGCTCGACGACACGGTTGACATGGTGTGGCTGGCCGAAAACCTGCTGCACTTCTACCGGCATGAGTCGTGCGGCAAGTGCACGCCGTGCCGCGAAGGCACCGACTGGCTCTACCGTCTGTTGCACCGCATGCTGGGCGGCGAGGGCTCGGATCGCGACATCACGTTGCTCAAGAGCGTGGCCGACCAGATCAATGGCAAGACGCTGTGTGCTTTCGGCGACGCCGCGGCCACACCGGTCCTCACCACGCTGAAGCTGTTCAAGAACGAATACGACGTCTACGCGCGCGGGGAGAAACCCGCCGCCGCCGACTACCGCGCCGCCTCGCCGGCTGGCGCGCATCACTAGAGATCAGGGAGCCGAGGCACCGACGTCATGCTCGAAACCCTTATGTGGCCGCTTCGCCCACCGCAGAACTGGTGGGTGGCCTACGCAACGCTCATTGGCGTGACCTTCATGGCGCTGCAGCTCTCTGCTGCCGTGATGGTCTACTTCGAGCGTAAGGTGTCGGCGTGGATGCAACAGCGTTACGGCCCCTGGCTCGTCGGGCCGATGGGGCTGCTGCAACCGATTGCCGACATCGTCAAGCTGTTCTTCAAGGAAGAGCTGCAGCCGAAAGCGGCCGACAAGCTGCTCTTCTCGCTGGCGCCGATAGTCTCGGTGGCGGCGTGTTTTGTCGCCTTCGCACCGGTGCCTTTTGGTGCCACGACGACACTATTTGGCTGGCTGGACGAGCCCATCGCGTTGCAGATCGCAGACCTGAACGTGGGCGTGCTGGCGTTCTTTGCCGTGTCGTCGGTGGGGGTCTACGGCATCGTGCTCGCCGGCTGGGCCAGCAACTCCAAGTACGCGCTGCTGGGCGGCCTGCGCAGCTCAGCGCAGATGATCAGCTACGAGTTGGCCTACGGCATGGCGCTCGCGACCGTCGTGCTGCTTGCCGGCTCGATGTCCTTCCGCGAGATCGTCGATGCCCAGGCCGGCTACTACTTCGGGCTCATCCCGCGGTGGAACGTGTTTGTCGTGTTCCCCTTCGGCCTCGTCGCCTTCCTGCTGTTCTTCACGGCGGGGGTGGCCGAGACGAACCGGGCGCCCTTCGATTTCCCGGAAGCCGAACAGGAACTGGTGGCCGGGTACCACACCGAATACAGCTCCATGCGCTTTGCCATGTTCTTCATGGCCGAGTACATCAACATGGTGACGGTGTCGGCCGTGGCGGTGAACCTCTTCCTGGGCGGCTGGCACGGGCCCTTTCTGTCGCCGGCCTACGGCTGGATCTGGTTCCTCATCAAGCTGGCCGTGCTGCTGTTCATCTACCTGTGGCTGCGCTGGACGCTGCCGCGGGTGCGTTACGACCAGCTCATGTCGCTCGGTTGGAAGGTGCTGCTTCCGGTCGCGACGGTCAATCTGCTCATCGTAGCCGCGGGGGTGATCGCCTTTGGCCTTTGATCTGCTCCTCTTCTATCTCTTCGCCGCCATCACGGTGGGCGGATCGCTGCTGGTTGTGGCGCAGCGCAATCCCATCTACAGCGTGGTGTCGATCGTGGTCGCGTTCTGCGGTCTCTCGGGTCTCTACGTGCTGCTCGAAGCCCCGTTCGTCGCGGTGGTGCAGATCATCATCTACGCCGGCGCCATCCTGGTGCTGTTCCTCTTCACGGTGATGCTGCTCAACGCCACGCGTGAAGACGGCGCCGAGTGGGACCGCTCGCATCCCTACTACCGCCCGGGTCCCACCCGCGTGGGTGGCGTGCTGGCGGTGGTACTGCTCGGTCAGCTCGGCTGGGCCATCTCACGCATGACCGGCCTGAGCGCAGGCGTCGGCGAAGCCGCCCCGGCGGCCTCGAGTGTGCGGTTGCTGGGACGGGTGCTGTTCACCGAGTACGTGTTCGCGTTCGAAGTGACG
>JANNEJ010000740.1:0-2905 GCA_031378585.1 Acidobacteriota bacterium
GGCGACACCGGGGTCGTGAAACAGGGCATCGGCACCTTCGGCAGCCGGTCGCAGGCCGTAGGCGGCGCCGCGCTGCACCTGGCGGGCGGGAAGGTGAAGGCGAAGATGGCGAAGTTCGCGGCGGCGCTGCTTGAAGCGCACGAGGACGACATCGTCTTCGAGAACGGCACGATCGGTGTCAAGGGCGCACCGGCCTCCGCCAAGACGTTTGCCGAGGTCGCCGGCTACGCCTACATACCCGTGCCGTTGCCGCCGGGGCTCGAACCGGGCCTGAGCGACGAGGCCTTCTTCGAGCCGCCTAACAACACGTACCCGTTCGGGTGCCACATCGTGATGCTCGAGATCGATCGCGACACCGGCGAGCCGACGCTGCTCAAGCTCGTGGCCGTCGACGACGCCGGCAATCTGATCAACCCGCTCATCGTCGAGGGGCAAATCCACGGCGGGCTGGCCCAGGGCATCGGGCAGGCGATGATCGAGGAGGCCGTCTACAGCGACGAGGGACAGCTCCTCACCGGCTCGTTCATGGACTACGCGATGCCGCGCGCCACTGACTTCCCGCGCTTCGAACTGCACTCCACCGTGACGCCGACGCCGGTGAATCCGCTCGGTGCCAAAGGCGTGGGCGAGGCCGGCACGCTCGGCTCGACGCCGTCGATCGTGAACGCGGCGGTCGATGCCCTTGGTGAGTTCGGCGTGACACACATCGACATGATGCTGCGGCCCGAGAAGCTGTGGCGCATCATCCACGGAGGCCAGGCGTGATCCCGACGGCATTCGACTACGCGCGCGCCACGTCGCTTGACGACGCACTGGCGAAGATGGCGGCGGCGCAGGGCGGCGGCAAGTTTATCGCCGGCGGCCACAGCCTCGTGCCGCTGATGAAGCTGCGCCTGAGCGAGCCGCAGGTGCTCGTCGACATCAGTCGTATCCCGGACCTGTCAGGCATCAGTGAACGCGACGGCAAGATCGTCATCGGCGCGGGCACGGTGCACCACGCCGTGGCCACCTCCGCGCTGCTGCTGAAGGCCTGCCCGGTGGTTGCGGAGGCCGCCGCGACCATCGGCGACCCCCAGGTCCGCAACCGGGGCACGATCGGCGGCAGCCTCGCGCACGCGGATCCGTCTGCCGACATGCCAGCGGTGATGGTGGCGCTCGACGCCGAGATTCATCTTCGCGGGCCCAAGGGCTGGCGCGTAGTGAAGGCGCCGGCGTTCTTCCAGGATCTGTTCACGGTGGATATGGCCGCCGACGAGCTCATCGTGAGCGTCCAGTTCGCCCCCGTGCGTGCCGCGGCCTACGCCAAGCTGTACCAGCGGGCCTCGCACTACGCGATTGTCGGCGTGGCGGCGGCGCTCGACGCGCACGACGGCACGATTCGGTCCGCGCGAGTAGGACTGACCGGCGCCTCGTCGCACGCCACGCGCCTGGCTAACGTGGAGCAGGCGCTGGCTGGTCAGCCGTTGTCGGCGACGACGATCGCCAGTGCGGCAGCGCTGGCCGGGGCGGGGCTGGCGGGCGTCAATGCGGACCTTCACGCCAGCGAAGAGTATCGCCGCGCGATGATCCCGGTGTTCACGCGGCGAGCGCTTACGGCGGCGATGGCCCGCGCCTAGCCGCCAGGCCCTGCCGGGTTGGTCACGCCCCGAGCACGGCAGCTCAACCGGCAGTGTGAGACAGTGACGTAATACGCCATGGCTCTCACGGTGCGCCTCTCTCCTTCGACCGAACGAGTGCTCGATGAGCTGGTCCGCCGCCGCCGTCAAACGCGGTCGGACATCGTGCGCGAGGCAATCGAGCACTACGCGACGCCCAACGCCACGACCTCGTCGGACGACTCCGCGCTTGCCGCCTGGGTTGACGTCATCGGGGTCGTGGACTCTGCAACGCGCCCGTCGAGGAAGACTACCGGCGAGCGATTCACCGAACTGGTGCGAGGGAAGGCTCATGCGCGGCGTCCTCATGGACCTGGCTGACGCGGCCTTGGTCCGAGTGGCGGAGCGGGACGAGTGCACGCAGATCTTCACGCTCGACCGCCGGCACTTTTCGATTTACAGACCCGGTCGACGACGTCGATTCGCAATCGTCCCGTAGGAAGCTTATCGGGCCTTCGTGGCGGTCAGCGGGCGTGCGTCGCGAGCTTGCTCTGCAGGCACGCGAAGAAGCGGTCGAGCATCATCTTCGACACCCCGCCGATGAGCCGCTGGCCCAGGCGCGCAATGGGGCCGCCGGTCTGCACGGTGCCGGTCACGTCGACGACCGTCGTGGCGCCGTCGGCGCGCAACCGGATGTCGGAACTGCCGTTCAGGAATCCCGGGCGTCCCTTGCCTTCAGCCACCAGACGGTACGACGTGTTGGGCACCTGGTCGGCCAGCGTCACGGTGCCGTCGTAGGTGCCGGTAATGGCCGCCATCGCCACGGTGAGCTGCACGCGGTAGGTGTCGGGCCCCGTGGGCTCGAACGTGTCGCATCCCGGAATGCACGACGCGATCACCGCCGGGTCCATCAGCAAGGCCCAGACCCGGTCGGGTGGCGCGTCGAAGGTGTAGGAGCCAGAGATGTCCATGGCCTAAGTATGGCGTCAACCGGCGCGGTTAGGGTCTGACAGGCCCTTAGCGTCGTTGTGGAAGCTGGTTCAAGTGAAGCGCCAGGTCAGCGAGATTCGCGAGCGTCCGGACCGGCAGGAAGTCGTCGACAAACGGCAGCGCGGCCTGGAGCCCACGGGTCAAAGGCGCATAGTCGAGGGTGCCGATGAGCGGATTGAGCCACATCAGGCGGTGGCTGATTCGCTGCAAGCGCGCGACCTCGTCGCAGAGCACCGACGGCTCCCCGCGGTCCCATCCGTCCGACACGAGGAGCACGACGGGCCGGCCACGCAGCGCGCGCCGTCTCCACACCACGCGAA
>JANNEJ010000797.1:0-3172 GCA_031378585.1 Acidobacteriota bacterium
CGTCACTGCGCGTGCCGGCGGTGCAGCTGGTGCTGCCCATGGGCATCAGCTTCTACACGTTTCAGACCCTGTCGTACACGATCGACGTCTACCGCGGCGAGCTCGCCCCGGTACGGAGCTTCTGGCGCTTCCTCCTGTTCATCAGCTTCTTCCCGCAGCTCGTGGCCGGGCCCATCGTGCGTGCGAGCGAGTTCCTGCCCCAGATGCCGCGCCCACGCCGGCTCCGTCTGCGGGTCTTCTACGAGGGCGTGTGGCTGGTCATTGCGGGGCTCTTCCTGAAGATGGTGTGCGCCGACAACCTCGCGGCCTACGTGGATGAGCACTGGCACCGCGGCTACGCGCCCGGTGGCGATGCCACCATGAGCCTCTGGCTCGGCGTGATGTTCTCGGGCCAGATCTTTGCCGACTTCTGCGGCTATTCGACCATCGCCCGCGGCCTTGGCTACCTGCTCGGCTACCGGTTCCCGCTCAACTTCGACGCGCCCTACATCGCCGCCACCTTCAAGAACTTCTGGGAGCGCTGGCACATCACGCTCTCGCGCTGGCTGCGCGACTACCTCTACGTGCCTCTCGGCGGCAATCGCGGCTCGCGCGCGCGCACCTACGTCAACCTGCTCACGGTCATGCTGCTCGGCGGGCTGTGGCACGGCGCCGCCTACACCTACATCGTGTGGGGCGCGATTCACGGCGTGTGCCTCGCGCTGGAACGGGCGCTGCAGCTGCACCGGCGCGACGGGGCGTACCGGGCGCCGTGGGTCCGCGGCGCGTGGGCGGTGGCCGTGCAGGGAGCGGTGCTCGTCGCGTGGATCTACTTCCGCAGCGACACCGTCACGGGCGCGACGGCCTTCGTCGCCAACCTGGCGTTCGGCGCATGGCTTCCACCCACGGGCTGGATGGTCGCGTCATTGCTGTTCCTGCTGCCACTGGCGGCCATGCACCTGCATACCTGGCTCGAGGAACACCACCACGTCCTTCCGCTGGGCGCCGGGGCCAAAGCGGTGCTGGCGGCCGGGATGACCTACGGCATCCTGACCATGTACGGCGGCACGAGCGACTTCATCTACTTCCAGTTCTAAGGATGGTCTTCCGAACGGCGCGCGGCGGTGACGCGCGTGACAAGCGCAACGCCGGACGGGCATACTTGAAGGGCTCGTGCCAGTCATCACCTCGTCCGACCTCCTCACCATCGCCCTGCTGGTTGTGCTCGAAGGCATTCTGAGCGCCGACAACGCCATGGTGCTGGCCATCCGCGACCTCAGTTTGCCGAAGGACCAGCAGACCAAAGCCTTGCGCTACGGCATGCTGAGCGCCTTCACGTTCCGCGCGGCCGCGACGGCCATGGCGGCCTACCTCATCGCGCTGGGGTGGGTGAAGCTGGTCGGCGGACTCTATTTGCTGTACCTGCCGTGGCAGCACTTCCGCAGCCGCGGGGGCGAGGGCGAGTCGCGCCACGCGATCAAGCCGGCCGAGCCGTGGCTCGGTCTGTCGCCGTTCTGGGCCACCGTCGTCAAGGTCGAACTCACCGATATTGTGTTCGCCATCGATTCGATCCTCGTGGCCGTGGCCGTGTCGGACAAACTCTGGGTCGTGATCACGGGCGGCATCCTGGGCATCGTGATGATGCGCATGGTCATCGGCCGGCTGCTGTCGCTCATTCGCCGCTACCCGGTGCTGGTCGATGGCGCCTTCGTGATCATCGCGTGGGTGGGCATCAAGCTGCTGCTCGAATACGGGCACGCACTCGGCTATATCCACTTCGAGATTCCGAAGTGGCTCTCACTGGGTCTCATCGTGGTGATCTTCGGCGGGGCATACTTCTATGCGCGCAAACTCGGCCCGGTGGAAGACGACGGCGCCGACCCCCTGCCGCCGGTGTAGAGCGCGTCGCGTTCAGCGCGCCGGGCTGAACCGCGCGGCCGAGCGCGCCTTCGCCTTGGCGGCTTCGACATCGCGGACCTTCGGCGCGGCCTGCGTCACGAGCGTGTCGATGAGGCGCCGCGCGACGGCCGACACCTCGTCGATGGCCTGGCCACACGCCGCCGCGTTGGCCTTCGACGGCGTCGTGAACCCGCTCAGCTTGCGCACGAACTGCAGCGATGCGGCGCGAATCTCGTCGTCGGTGGCAGGCGGGTCGAAGTTGAACAACGTGCGGATGTTTCGGCACATGGTGTCAGTCTACCCAAGGCTGGGCCCATGCTGATCTCCGGCGTCAACTACCCATGGCGGCACTACGGCGGCGACTTCGGGCAGACGGTGTGGGGCGCTCACACCGGCATCACCTCGGCCCCTGGCGAGATCGCCGCCGACCTGCGAGCCATGGCCGCAGCCGGCGTCGACGTGGTGCGCTGGTTCGTCTTCACTGACGCCCGCGGCGGCATCCACGTCGATGATCAGGGCTGGCCGGCCGGCATCATGGCCGGCGCGGTCGAGGACTTTGACGCGCTGTGCGCGCTGGCGCTCGACGCCGGCGTCCGGCTCGTCCCGGTGCTCTTCGACCACACACTCGCGTTCGGCCCCAGAAAGGTGGCAGGCGCCGTCGTTGGCGGCCACCGGGCCTGGCTGGCCGATCCTGAAGGGCAGTCACGGCTGATCGACCTGGTCGTGGCGCCGCTGGCCCATCGCTACGGCGCCCGTGGCTCCCACGCGCATTTGGGCCGAGCGGTGTGGGCGTGGGACCTGCTCAACGAACCAGACTGGCTCGTCACCGAGCTTCATGCCTCACCGAAGGCAAAATCCATCCCGTTCGACGTGCTGGCTGCGTGGATCCGAGACGCGGCGGGGGAGTTGCATCGGGCCGACGCGGGGATGGTCACCGTCGGCGGCGCCCGGCTGCGGTTTGCGTCGTGGTGGGACGACGCGCGTCTGGGCCTTGATTTCCTGCAGGCGCACGCCTACTACGACCCGGCCTGCGACTTCGATTTCCTGCAGACGCCGTGTGCGTCACTTGGACTCACCCGGCCCCTCGTGCTGGCGGAGTATTCGGCGCTCGGAGACGCCGCGCACGACGCCGCCAGGCGTGGGGCCATGCACCCCGTGGCCCTGGCCGCGGCCGCACTGGCGGGCGGCTACGCCGGGGCCTGGCCGTGGTGCTGGCGCGAGGTCGACCGGCACGGCCCGATGCCGCATGACGCTATGCGCGAAATCAGCGACCTCACGGCGCGCCACCGCAGCA
>JANNEJ010000743.1:0-1697 GCA_031378585.1 Acidobacteriota bacterium
ATGGGTGAGGCGGCGGGCGCCTGGACGCGGATCAAGTGAGGACGATCGTGAGTACTGCTGCCGACATTCAAGCCACCGAAGCGCGCTTCGTCCTGCAGACCTACAAGCGCCTGCCCGTCGTCTTCGTGCGGGGCGAGGGCACGCGCATCGTCGACAGCGAGGGGCGCAGCTACCTGGACTTCCTGTCGGGCATCGGGGTGTCGGTGCTGGGGCACGGGCACCCGGGGCTGGCGCGCGCGGTCGCCGAGCAAGCCGCGACGCTGCTGCACACCTCGAACCTCTATTTCCATCCGCTGCAGGGGCAAGTCGCCGAGCGGCTGGCCACCCTGTCTGGCTTGCAGCGCACGTTCTTCTGCAACAGCGGCACCGAAGCCATGGAGGCGTGTCAGAAGTTCGCGCGCCCCTACTGGTTTACTCATGGCGTCGGCGGACGCACGCACTACGTCGCCTTCGAGCACGGCTTCTCGGGCCGCTCGATGGGCGCGCTGTCGGTGACCGCGAACCCGCACTACCGCGAGCCCTTCGAGCCGCTCATTCCGGGTGTCACGTTCGTGTCGCCGACCGACGTCGCCGCGCTCGAGTCCGCCGTATCGGCATCGACTGCCGCGATTGTCGTGGAGCCCATCCAGGGCGAGGGCGGCGTGCGCCCCATTCCGCCGCAGATGGCCGAGGCCATCGAGGGCGCCTGCGCGCGCACCGGCGCGTTGCTCATCGCCGATGAAGTGCAGTGCGGGCTCGGCCGCACCGGCAGGCCCTTCTACTTTCAGGCGCTCGGCCTCACGCCCGACCTGGTCACGGTCGGCAAGGCGCTCGGGGGCGGGGTGCCCGTCGGGGCGGCGTTGGTCTCGGACACCGTCGCGGCACAGGTGCTGCCCGGCGACCACGGCACCACCTACGGCGGCAACCTGCTGGCCATGCGCGCGGCCCTCGTCGTACTCGAGGAGCTGATGGACCGGGGGCTTCAGGCGCGCGTGGCGGAAACCGGCGCGTACTTCGAGGCGAAGCTGCGCGCCCTGGCCGCCACGCACCCGGTCATCGCCGAGGTACGCGGTGCGGGGCTGATGCGCGGGCTGGAACTGAGGCGGGACGCGGCCCCGGTCGTGGAAGGCGCGATGGCGCGCGGGCTGCTCGTGAATCGCACGGCCGAGCGCGTGGTGCGCATGCTGCCGCCCTACATCGTGTCGACGGCAGACATCGACGAGGCCGTGGCCACGCTTGATGCGGTCCTGGCCGGCCTTCCGGCCGACGCGCGGGCGTGAGGCAGCCATGACATCCACGCTCACCTCCATTCCCGGTGGCGTCACCGCCCCCAAAGGCTTCCGCGCATCGGGCCTGCACTGCGGCATCAAGGCCAGCGGCAAGCACGACCTCGCGCTGCTCGTCAGCGACACGCCGGCCACGGCCGCCGGCGTCTTCACGACCAACCTGGCGCAAGCCGCGCCGGTGCTCGTGTCGATGGAACACCTCGCCGCCACCGGCGGACGGGCGCGCGCGGTCGTGACAAGCAGCGGCTGCGCCAACGCCTGCACGGGTCCACAGGGCCTGCTCGACGCGCGCGAGATGGCGGCACTGACCGCCGCCGCCACCGGTGGCCTGCCGCAGGACGTGCTCGTGGCCTCAACCGGCGTGATCGGCGTGAACCTGAAGATGGCGGCACTGCGGGCCGGCATCCCGAAGGCGGCCGCCGCGCTGTCTGC
>JANNEJ010000838.1:0-1683 GCA_031378585.1 Acidobacteriota bacterium
AGAACAGGCTGTGCTATCGTCGGCTCGTTCAACGCAGGCGCCTCTCTCGTGGGAACAAGCTCGTGTGGTAACGGCTTTGTACCACGGAGAGGCGTTTGTGTTTCTACCGATGCGCGCTCACACGTGAATAATGCGGGCTAGGGGCTAGGGGCTAGGGGCTAGGGACTGACGATGCGGCGTCACGCGTGCCACGACGAGGTGTAGCAAGTGCCAGATTTCATCGCGAAGTTCCTCGCCGGTCTGGCTACGCCGCGGCTGTTTCTCGTCGCGGCGACGCTCTTTGGACTCGACCTGCTGATTCCCGACTTCATCCCGTTTGTGGACGAGGCGCTGCTCCTCATGGCCACGCTGATCTTCTCGCGGCGCAAGGCGCGGCCGTAGAGCCAGAGCGGACCGGCCACTGCAGCCTTGACTGTGCCGGGCTGGTCCCCTACATTCGACCCATGCCCGGGAGGCACTTGAATGCGTAATCGTCCTTTGGCGCCCATCGTCGCCCTGCTCGTCGCCTCGCTGACGCTGTCTTTGAGCGCCGGCAACTCTCCCTACCGCGCGGCTGGCGGGATGGTCGTGTCGCAAAGCGACATCGCGTCCGAGGTTGGCTGGCAGGTCATCAAGAGCGGCGGCAATGCCGTCGACGGCGCCATCGCCACGGCGTTTGCCCTCGCCGTCACGCACCCCACGGCCGGCAACATCGGCGGCGGCGGGTTCATTGTCTTCCGTGCGGCCGACGGCGCGGCCACCACCTTCGACTTCCGCGAGATGGCGCCGGCCGGCTCGAGCCCCACGATGTGGATGAAGGACGGCAAGTACGACTACGACATTCATCACAACACGCATCGCTCTGTTGGCGTGCCCGGTACGGTCGCCGGGCTGCATCTGGCGTGGCAGAAGCTCGGCAGCAAGCCCTGGAAGGATCTGGTGCTGCCGGCCGTGGCGCTGGCGCGCGACGGCTTCGAGGTGAGCGACGGCCTGGCTGAGTCGCTGGCCCGCATGATTCCGGAGTTCAAGAAGTACCCCGCGTCGCTCGCGCAGTTCTCGAAGAACGGCGAGCCGTACAAGACCGGCGACACCCTGAAGCAGGCCGACCTGGCGCGCACGCTGCAGCGTATCGCCGACCGCGGTCCGGCTGGTTTCTACGAAGGCGAAACCGCCGAGCTCATCGAGAAGGAGATGAAGGCGAACAACGGCCTCATCATGCGCGACGACCTGAAGAGCTACAAAGCCAAGGAGCGCGTGCCGGTGAAGAGTACCTACCGCGGCTACGAGGTGATCGGCATGCCGCCACCGAGTTCAGGTGGCATCGCCGTCATCGAGATGCTGAACGTGCTCGAAGGCTTCGACCTCAAGGCCAACGGCTACGGTGCCGCGCAGAACCTGCACCTCATCACCGAGTCGATGCGCCGGGCCTTTGCCGATCGCGCGCAGCACATCGCCGATCCGGACTTCGTTGCCGGCATTCCCGTGGCGCAGCTCATCTCGAAGGACTACGCCACGCAGGTGCGCAAGACCATCAACCCGAACAAGGCGTCGGTGTCCACGCCCACTGCGTTCACGTGGCCGACCGAGTCGCAGGAGACAACCCACTTGTCGGTGGTCGATGCCAAGCGCAACGCCGTGTCGATGACCTACACGCTCGAGTACGGCTACGGCTCGCGCATCGTCGTGCCGGGCGCCGGCTTCCTG
>JANNEJ010000839.1:0-3017 GCA_031378585.1 Acidobacteriota bacterium
CTATCAGGTGCTGTGGCTGCGGCTGCTGGCGCTCGTGTTCGGCGTGACCGTACATGCCGCGAGCACTGTGCTGGCAAGCTTCATGGCGGGCCTGGCCCTGGGCAGCATGCTGGCCGAGCGACTGGCCAGACGTGGGCATCCGCTGAAGGTGTTCGCGGCGCTCGAGGCGGGAATTGCGGTTTCGGCGCTGGCCACGCCCGCGCTGCTCTCGCTGGCGACCTCGGCCTACCGGCCCCTGTCGGCAGCGTTTCCAGATTCACTGGCGCTGCTGACCGTGGCGCGATTTGTGTGCTCGGCAGCCGTGCTGCTCGTGCCCACCATGCTCATGGGCGCGACGCTGCCGGTGCTGAGTCACGCGTCCATGGTGCGGACCGCTTCGGCCACGCGCCTGGGCACACTCTACGCGGTGAACACCACCGGCGCGATGGCCGGGGCGCTCTTGACGGGCTACGTGCTCATCGGCGGCCTCGGCATCCAGCGCACGTTCCTGGCTGCGGCGGTCGTGAATCTGTTCGTGGCCGCCGGCGCCTGGATGCTCAGCCGCACCGACGCGCCCGCCCCCGCCCCTGCCCCCGCCAACGGCACAATGTCTCCGAATGTCGCGGGGCCTGTCACCGTTACATCTGCCGGTCGTGCAGTTTCTGCCACCGTCGTGGTCTGGGTGATGGCGGTGTCAGGATTTGCCGCACTGGCGCTTGAAATCGTCTGGTTCCGGGTGCTGGTGCAGTTTCTGCCCGCCACGTCGTACGCCTTCACGACCATGCTCGCCACGGTGCTGGCGGGTATCGCGATCGGCAGCGCCGCGGCCTCGCGCAGCCTGGCGCGGCCCCGCAATTGGAGCGCCGTGCTGGCCTACACGCAAGGCGCCACGAGCATTGTCGTGATGCTGTCGCTCGCCGCCCTCGGCGCCACATTCGCCGCCGGTTGGAGCACCGCGGGTCTCGTGCCGGGTGCCGCGGCCGCGATTCTGCCAGCGTCGGTGCTCATGGGCTACGCCTTCCCCGTGGCACTCGCGCTGTGGACGCGTACGGAGACGGCCGGCGAAGCGGCGCGACCAGTCGGGCAGCTCTATTCCGCCAACGTGCTCGGCGGCATCGCCGGCGCCGTCGCCAGCGGCTTCCTGCTGCTGCCGATGCTCGGCAGCCGCCGCACGCTCATCGTGCTGGCCGGCCTGTATCTCGCGACCAGCCTCGTGTTGCTCGTGCCGTCTCGCCGCCGCCGCAGCGCGCTCGTGCTGGTGGTGATGTTTGCCGGGGCCGCGCGCCTCGTGCCAGACCCGTTCGATGCCGCGCTCACTCGACGTCACGGCAAGGGCGAACGCATTTTCTGGCGCGAGGAGGGCGTGCAGACCTCGGTGAGCGTGCACACGCACGCGTTTCGCGGCTGGTTGATGTACCTCGACGGCCTGCACCAGGCCTCGGACGCGCCCGAGATGGTGAAGCTGCATCGTCTGATAGGGCACCTGCCGATGGTGCTGCACCCCAACCCGAAGCGGGCGCTGGTCGTGGGTCTCGGCGGCGGGGCCACCCCAGGTGCGGTGAGCCAATACGACGCTGATGTGCTCGTGGTTGAGTTGTCAGACAGCGTGCGCAAAGGCGCCGAGTTCTTCAAGCACGTGAACTACGACCTGCTCTCGCGCCCCAACGTGCGTCTGCGCGTGGACGACGGCCGCAACTTCCTGACGCTGACCCGCGAGCGGTTCGATGTCATCACGGCCGACTTGATCCAACCCGAGCACGCCGGCGCCGGCAATCTCTACTCGCGCGAGTACTTCACCCTCGTGAAGAACGCGCTCGCGGCCGACGGCATCGCGTTGCAATGGATCGGCCTTCGTGCCGGCACGCAGTACGAGCTCATCATGCGGACGTTCCTCGACGTGTTCCCCGAGACCACGTTGTGGCTGGACGGCCAGCTGATGGTGGGCTCGATGACGCCGCTCACCCTGTCGCCCTCGCTGGTCGACGGCAAACGAGCGCGCCCAGAGACGCGCACGGCGCTCGACGAGGTGGGCCTCGACAGCTTCGCCACGCTGACATCGTGGTACACCGCGGGTCCTGTCGAACTGCGCCGCTTCGTGGGCGCCGGGCCGTTGCTGACCGACGACCGACCGCTCGTCGAGTACCACCGTTCGCTGCCCGCCGACCTGCGACCCGTGGACCTGGGCGGTGTGCGCGGCGACGTCAAGGCGCTGGTGCGGCCGTGACTCACGCGGCCCGCGCGCGTGCCATTCACACCGTGTTTCTCGATGCGGGCGGCGTGCTCGTGCACCCCAATTGGGTGCGCGTCGCGGCCGCGCTAGCCACGCACGGCGTTGTCGCCGATGCCTCCGTGTTGGCGGCCGCCGAGCCACGCGCGAAGTACGAAATGGACGCCGGCGCGCTGATGGCGCGCACCAACGACACCGAACGCGGCTGGATCTACTTCGACGCGGTACTCCGTCACGCCGGGATTGCGTCAAGCGACGCCACCGCCCAGGCCCTTGCCGACGTGCGGCAGTACCACGACCAGCACAACGTGTGGGAGCACGTGCCCGCCGACGTCGTGCCCATGCTAACAGCGCTGCGCGCGCTCGACGTGCGTCTGGTCGTCGTGTCCAACGCCAACGGCCGCCTTCACGCCATGTTCGATCGCGTCGGCCTCACGCCGCATGTTGACCTGGTGCTCGACTCGCACCAGTGGGGCGTGGAGAAGCCCGATCCGCGGCTCTTTCATCTGGCGCTCACAGGGAGCGGCGCCGCGGCCGCCACGACGATCCACGTGGGCGACTTCTTTCACATCGACGTCGCTGGCGCGCGCGCGGCGGGCCTTGCAGGTGCCGTGCTCTTCGACATCGCCCGCCTCTATGGCGAGGCCGATTGCCCACGCATTCACCACCTCGGCGACCTCGTGGCGCTCGTGGCCGAACGCAACGCCGGCGGCGCGTAGCGGCGCCCCGTGGGAGTCGGGCGACACAGGGTCGTCGGGCACGAAGGACGCAGCCCGACCCGGCGGTGAGCCCGTCACGGCGACGCGCTCAG
>JANNEJ010000849.1:0-2043 GCA_031378585.1 Acidobacteriota bacterium
AGGGCAACTACGCCGAGGGCTGGCGCGGCTACGAGTGGCGCTGGAAAAAGCGCGAATTCGCGCCGCACAAGCGTGAATTGATTCACGACGACGTGCGCGAGATCGCGCGCCTCACCGGTGTGACCTTCGCAATCGACGTCGCCCTCAACCGCGATCAGGCCATCACGCAGGTCTTCGCCGGCGAGCTCTTCGCCGAGCACGCGGCGGCCTGCGCGCACGTGGAGGCCACGGCGATGTGTCCGGTGGACAGGCTGTTTGACGTGGTGCTCACGACCAACTCCGGCTACCCGCTCGACCAGAACCTGTATCAGTCGGTCAAGGGCATGTCGGCGGCCGCCTGCATCGTGAAGCCTGGGGGCACGATCATCTGCGCGGCGGAATGCCGCGACGGCATTCCCGAGCATGGCCCCTACGGCAGCATCTTGCGCGAGCGCGGATCACCGGCGGCCTTGCTCGAGATGATCGAGACACCTGGCTACCGCGTGCCCGACGGCTGGCAGGTGCACGTGCAGACCCTCATTCAGGCCAAGGCCACAGTGCTCGTGAAGGCCGGCGGCCTCACTCTCGACGCGCTGAAGGCAGCGCACTTCGAGCCCGTCACCGATGTGGCCATCGCCGTGCGGGGTGCCCTGGCCCGTGCTGGCTCAGACGCCACCCTGGCCGTGCTGCCGCATGGTCCACAGACGATTCCCTACGTGCGGTGACCTGCGAGCGCCGGCCGCGGTGCCGTCGAATCTCTGCCTGCCGGCCGCGATCAGTCCACGCGAATCTCGCGCGTCCATTGCGAGTTGTCTTCGCGCCCGCTGGCAATCTCGGCGCTCCGCTCGGCCTGGGTCGGCTGCACCTTGCCGTTGGCGTCGATGGCCCGCGATACGAGTGTGTGCGCGCCGGGCGCCAGGTTCGGCACCGAGTACGACCACAGCACCCACGAGTACTTGCCCTTGCTCGCGAGGCGCCTGGCCTGTTCCGACTGCGGGTCGAGCGTGGCCGGCCGCCACGGCCCCCCGTCCACCTGCACCTCGACGGCCCTGATCGGCACCTGTCCGCCCCACGCAGGTCCACTGACCCGGTAGACGAGGTCGTCGTCGTGCTTCTTGCGCGTCACCCGCGCCACGATGGACTTCAGCCGGTTTTTCGAGATCGAGGTGTCGAGCCACATCGGCCCTTCGGGCGTCTCGACCGATCGCAGGCTCAGGTAGTTGCGCACCTGGTGCTGGCCTTCGTATCGACGGTCCAGCACTTCGATGCGGCCCAGCCACTTTACCTGCGTCATGCCGTACCAGCCGGGCACGAGCAGGCGCACGGGGAACCCCTGTTCGCGCGGAATCGGCTGGCCGTTGAGCGCAAAGGCCAGCATGGTGTCTGGATGCAACGCATCGAGCAGGCTGATGGCGCGGCCGTGCGGCGCCTGGTACTCGCGGTTGCCGGCCTGGAACTTCTTCTCTTTCTCGAGGTCGAGGCCCAGAAACAGCACCTCGCGCGCCTCGGGCGTGACGCCCGCCTCCTCGAGGATGGACTTCAGGCCCACGCCCGTCCACACGCCGTTTGAGAGCAGGCCCGACATGCGCTGCGGACGCGTGGAGTTGCCCGAGCACTCGAGCGTGACGCCTTCGTCGCGCCGATCTTTGCGCGCCTCGAGCTGGTCGAGCGTGAACTCGATCGGCGTCTTCACGAAGCCACCGACGCGCAACCTGTAGGTGGCGGCGTCTACCTCGGGCGCACGCGTCTGCGAGAAGGCGTAGTGCTGGTCGTTGGGCGTCGTCCAACTGGTGAGCTGGCGCAGGTCCACGCAGCGCACCCTGGGGGTGGTCGCCGAGGCCTCGATCTGGAAGGCATCGGTGTAGTCGGTGAGGGCAACCAACTCCTCGTCGTCCTGCATGACCCAGGCAGACGCTGGAATGCCCAGCGACGCCAGCCAGGCAAGGCCTGAAGCGCTCTGCGCGATCATCTCTCGACGGGTGGACGGCTGGCTCACGCGGGTAGATCCTCCGCGTCAAGCTTAGCGTAGGGAAGCACATCGATGAGCATCCCTTGAGCGCACCT
>JANNEJ010000858.1:0-3322 GCA_031378585.1 Acidobacteriota bacterium
CCCCGTCACGACGCTCGCCGGCGGCACGCCGCTCGAGATTCCCGTCGTCGTCGTCAACGGCGCGAAGTCCGGACCATGCTTCTGGGTCGACGGTGGCCACGAACTTCACGCTCACGGCCGCGATGGTGGAAGCGCAGATCACGCCGCGCACGAAGATCGTCGTCGTCGTGAACCCCAGCAACCCCACCGGCACGGTCACGCCGCCGGCCGAAGTGGCGCGCATCGCGGACGTGGCCACAGCGCACGACCTCATCGTCATCTCCGACGAGATCTACGCCCAGCTCGTCTACGGCGACGCCCGCGTTCAGCCGGTCGCCGCGCTGCCCGGCATGGCCGAGCGCACGATCACGATCTCCGGTTTCTCGAAGACCTACGCCATGACCGGCTGGCGTGTGGGCTACTTCGCGGGTCCACCAGACCTGATTCCGGCCCTGGCGGCGATTCACAACGGCTTGGCGATCTCGACGGCTGCCGTGAGTCAACACGCGGCGCTCGCGGCCCTCACCGGTCCGCAGGACTGCGTGGAGCAGATGCGCCGCGCCTACGACGAACGCCGACACGCACTGTGCGAGGGCCTCGCGGCGATGGGCATTCCCTACGCCGACCCGCAAGGTGCATTCTTTGTCTACGCGAATGTGTCGAGCGTCGGAATCGGCGCCACCGAGTTCTGCGAGCGACTGCTGCGCGAGGGCAAAGTACTCGTGTTCCCTGGAGTCGTCTACGGCGACTACACCGACGACTTCGTGCGCCTGTCGCTCACCCAGCCGGTCGACAAGATTCGCGAGGCCTGCGCCCGTATGGCCGGCGTCGTCGCCTCGATTCGGGAGTCGTAGTGCGGAGGGCACCTGTGGACACAACGAGCGAGGCGTGGGCGTGGTGTCTTATGACGACGAACTCTGAGCACCGGCAGCTCTGCCGGTCACCCATGGACGTCGAGTTCTTGAGGGGAGCGTCGTGTCGGTCCGGCATGCCGGAGCGAAGGTGAGGCGGAAGAGGATGCCGCATGGGGACCACAGGACACACGAGGTGAAGATGCGATGACATCAGTCAATCCCAACGTGAAGAGCATCAAGCACATGGCGTTTGCCGTGCGCGATGCCGCAGCGGCGCTGGCATCATACGCGCGGTTCCTGCATGTGCCCGCCGACACCGAGCTCAAGGTCTATTCGAAGTCGCAGAACCGCGTGGCGCTCTTCAATCTGGGCGGCATCGAGTACCAGCTCTGCGAGTCGATGCAGCCAGGCGGGCGTTTCGCCACCTGGATCAACCAGCGCGGCGCCGAAGGCCTGCACCACATCTGCTACGAAGTGGACGACATCGACCAGGCGCTGGCGCATGCGCAGGCCCAGGGCGCGTCGCTCCGTATCTGTCAGGCCTGCCAGAAGTTCGGATCGCACCCGCACCCTGAGGGCTGGGTGGCCTTCCTCGACAACGAGGCGGGCGGCATCGAGATCGAGTTCATGCAGGTCTACACGGCCGAACAATTGAAGAAGTATCAGGACGTCCAGGGGATCTGACCATGTCCGCCGCCACGACCGTCACCGTTGGTACCGCCATCGCCGCTCCCGGCACCGCCGCACGGGGCGCCATCCCCGTCACGACGCTCGCCGGCGGCACGCCGCTCGAGATTCCCGTCGTCGTCGTCAACGGCGCGAAGTCCGGACCATGCTTCTGGGTCGACGGTGCGATCCATGGCGACGAGCCCGAAGGTCCGCTCGCCTGCCAGATCGCGCTGGCCGAGGTCGACCCGGCGCAGCTTTCCGGCACCCTCGTGCTGTGCCCTGTGCTGAACGTACCGGCCTTCGAGGCCGCGCAGCGCGGCAATCCGCTCGACACCTTCAGCTACGACATGAACCGCATCTATCCGGGACGCGCCAACGGGTATCTCACCGAGCGTGTCGCGGCGGCGCATGCCGAGGCCATGGCGGCCCATGCCGACTTCGAGATCTCGATCCACTCAGGCGGCGCGCACTCGTTTCTCGACAAGGCGATCTTCGTCGATGAATCGCCGGCGTCGGTGGCACTGGCCACGGCCATGGGACCGGGCTGGGGCTGCATCATGTCGTCGTTCAACCCCAAGGGCAGTCCGATGGCCCACATGAAGGACCTCGGAAAGGTGGGCATCACCGTGGAACTGGGCGGCCGCTCGGCCACCTCACCGACGGAGTTCGCCCGAGTCGGCCGTGAGCTGGCCAACTCGATCCTGAACATCCTTCGCCACTACCAGATGTATCCCGGCGCTGCGCAGTATCCGTCGCCGCGTTACAAGGGTCAGCAGGAGGCACTGCTGGCGGCGGCCTCGGGCCTGTTCCTCCCGGCCCCCGGCGTGGGCTTCCTGACCATGATGAAGAAGGGCGATGCGATCGCCCGCATCGTCAACATCTTCGGCGATACGCTGGCCGAACTGGCGGCGCCTGCCGACGGCATGATCTTCGGGCTGCGGGCGCTGCCGAATGTGACCACTGGCGAGTGGTGCTGCTTCTTCTGCAAGGTCGAAGGGACGCGGGACTAGTCGTGCGCGACTTCGTGGGCTACGGCGCGACCCCGCCGGACCTGCGCTGGCCGGGCGGCGCGCGCCTGGCTGTGAACTTCGTGCTGAACTACGAAGAGGGGTCGGAGTACGCGATCGACGACGGCGACGGCAAGTCGGATGCCGTGCTCACCGAAGTGGCGCAGGCCCGCGTCCCCGCAGGCATGCGCGACCTCGGCGCTGAAAGCATGTTCGAGTACGGCAGCCGCGTCGGGTTCTGGAGCATCCACCGGCTCTTCCGCGAGCGCGGGCTGCCACTCACGGTGTTTGCCGCAGCGCTCGCGCTCGAGCGCAATCCCGCCGTGGCGCAGGCCATCGCCGCCACCGACTGGGACGTCGTGTGCCACGGCTGGCGCTGGCTCGAGCAGTATCTGCTCGACGAGGCGACCGAACGCGAGCACATCGCCCGGGCGCATGCCACGATCGGCCGGCTGATTGGCCGCGCTCCCGAGGGCTGGTATTGCCGCTATGCGCCCTCACCCGCCACGCGCCGGCTGGTCGTGGCGCACGGGGGCTTCAGCTACGACAGCGACGCCTACAACGACGAGCTGCCCTACTGGGTCACCGTTGATGGCCACGCGCATCTGGTGGTGCCCTACTCGCTGGCAACCAACGACGCGAAGCTCGTCGGGGGCCCTCTCGTGACGGGACGGGCGTTTGGCGAGTTCCTGATCGACAGCGCCAACGAACTGCTCGCCGACGGGCACATCCGGATGATGTCGGTACTCGACCGTTACGCCGACCATATGAGTCCAGGTCGTCGAGCTGAATGGGCAAAAATACAAGGGCGGT
>JANNEJ010000880.1:0-11468 GCA_031378585.1 Acidobacteriota bacterium
TTGGCGTTGGGAATGTCGAGCCCGCTTTCCACAATCGTCGTCGCCAGCCGCAAGGCGTCGCGCCCCTGTTCGCCAGTGACCCGCGGCGCCCGATCATTGCGGACCGCCTGCACGAAATCCTCGAGCTCGCATCGCAGCGGCTCGTCCTTGGTGACATCGAGCTTGCCTCCTTGGATCTCAGGCCGGCCGGCGGGTCCATCACCAAGCGTCCAATGCTCGACTTCCTGGGCGGCGTAGTCGATGGACAGATAGCTCTTCGGCTGAAAGAACCGAATCTTCCGCACGCGGTCCCGGCTGATCCGGCTGGCGGTCAGGTTCGCGATGCAGCCACCCTCGAAGGTCAGCCTGACATTGGCGATGTCGATGCGCGGCGTGAGCACGGGCACGCCCACCGCCTCCACCGTCACCACGGATTCCCCGACGATCGCCAGCAGCAGATCGAGATCGTGAATCATGAGGTCGAACACGACGTCGATATCGAGGCTGCGCTCAGGAAATGTCCCGAGCCGATGGGCCTCGATGAAGCGCGGATGACTGAGCAGCCCGCGCGCCGCGGTCACCGCCGGATTGAAGCGTTCGGTGTGGCCGACGGCCAGCCGGACGCCGCGCGCCGACGCGGCAGAGATGAGGGCATCCGCCTCGCTGACCGACCGGGCCAGCGGCTTCTCGACAAGCACGTGCACGCCCTGCGCGATGAACCCGAGCGCCACTTCGGCATGTGCTTCGGTGGGCACCGCGATCGTGACAGCATCGACGTCCCCGGCCACGGCCTGCCACGACGAGAACGCGGCGCAACCTGCCGACTCGGCGATCTCGGCGGCACGAGTCGCGCTCTCGTCGACCACCCCAACGAGATTCACGCCGTCCATCGCGGCGAGCAGTCGCGCGTGGTGGCGTCCCAGGTGGCCCACGCCAATCACCGCCATGCGTAGTTCGCCTTCTGTCACACTGCCCCCTCCGCAGCCCGCACCCGCCCCACGACGGCGATGCCGTGGTCGTTTGCTGCCGCAATCAACCCGTTCTTATCGAACATCAGCGTCTTGCCCGCGTCGAGCGACAAGACCGTCGCGCCCGCGCGCGCCATCGTCTGGATCGTCGGCACGCCCACGACCGGCACGTCGAATCGCATGTCCTGCTTCGGCTTCGCCACCTTCACGATCAGCACGCCAGGGCCGGCCAGGTTGCCGGCGCGGACGATGACGGCGTCGGTGCCCTCCATAGCTTCCACCGCCACAACGGCCACGTGCTTCACGGCGATGGTCTGTCCGATATCGAGTCCCGCAATGGCATCCGCCATCCGGTAGCCGAAGGCCAGTGACTCGACTTCCTCGGTTGTTGGCGCCCGCGAGGTCATGACGCCGGCGTCGGCCAGCAGCGGCTGCAGGAGCGTGGTCGAATCGATGAGCTCGATGCCGCGTTCCCGCATCACCTCGGCCACGGCGCCGATGAGCGCGTCGGTGCTGCGGGAGCGCAGCTTCATCAGCACGCCCAAGAACGTGCGATCGGGTACGACGCCGAAGATCTTCGTGTGTGTGACCTGGCCGGCCATCACCGCGTGGGTGACACCCGCCTGCTCGAGCACATCGAGACAGTGGCCAAGATGCCCCAGCGACACGCGGTGCACGGGCACCGCCGGCGGGCCACTCGCAGCGTCTTCGAGTGCCGCATCGGCCTCTTCCTTGACCGCCACGATCGTCAGGTCATGCGCGAGGCTTCGAGCCGCCTCGAGCACCAGGAACGGGAACCGGCCGTTGCCGGCAATCAGCCCGAGCTTCACCTGTGTCCTCGCCTACTCGTCGGTGTCGCCGGCACGGAGACTGGGCCGGCGCAGAGTGACGCCGCGCAACGACGTCCGGATGAACTCCACCAGGTACTGCACCTCGGGGCACGAGAGACTCGCTTCGCCATCGATCGTCTCGAGCGCCCGGGCCGGCGTGAGCCGCGACGTGAGCAGATATCGATACGCGCGCTTCAATTGACTCACCACGTCTGGCGTCAAGCCGCGACGCACGAGGCCGACGGTGTTGAGGCCGTAGACCCGTGCGCGGTTGCCGACCGTTTTCGCAAATGGCAGCGCGTCCTTGGTGACCACGGAATACCCGCCGATGAAGGCGTAGCGGCCTACTCGGCAGAACTGGTGCACCCCAGAGTAGGCACTGATCTGTGCGAAGTCCCCGACGGCCACATGCCCGCCCAACGTGGCACCAGGCCCGAAAATCGTGTCGCTGCCGACGTGACAGTCGTGCGCGACGTGCGCGTAGGCCATGAACAAGTTGCGGTCGCCGATCCGCGTCTCGCTGCCCCCGCCGACCGTGCCGCGGTGGATCGTGACGCACTCGCGGAACACGTTCGACGAGCCAATCACGAGCCGTGTCCGTTCGCCGCGGTACTTCAGATCCTGAGGCGGCAAGCCGATCGACGCGAAGGGGAAAATCTGCGTGTCGTCCCCGACCGTTGTGTCTCCCTCGATGACCGCCGAGGCGCCCACCGTCACGTGACGGCCGAGCACGACGTAGGGACCGATGACGGCCTGTGGGCCAACCACGGCATGCGGACCAATAACGGCCGTTGGATGCACGACGGCGGTGGGATGCACGCGAGGCAGGTCGGAACGCACCGCCATGACGAGGACAGCCTCGACGACCACCACACCCGCGACATGTGCGGACGCGTGCACCCGCACGATTGGGCCGCGGGCTCGTCCGATCCGGACATCGAGTTGCAGGCGATCGCCGGGCACGACGTGGCGGCGGAACTTGACGTCGTCCACGCCGCGCAGCGACACCGTGGCCAGGGGCGACGTTCCTGGGCGTTCCAGTAGCAGAAGGCTGGCAGCCTGGGTCAGGGCCTCGAGCATCAGCACGCCGGGCATGAGCGGCACGCCCGGGAAGTGCCCCTGGAAAAAGTCTTCGCTGACGCTGACCAGCTTGAACGCCGAGAGGCCGTCCCCATCGGCACGAGGCGACACCCCGTCGACGAGCACGGCCGGACAGCGATGGTAGTGACGTTCGAGCAGGGAGGAAATGTGCACGCTCGGGGACTCGGGTCTGCCTCAATACGCCGACATGCGACTCCGGGAGACCGGAGCCGCAGGCCTGGCGGGCGCGCGGTTTACTGCCCCTGCGGTTTCGGCGCGGCGGGCGGCGCGGCCTTCATCGCCGCATCGAACTTCTTCACCACGTCGGCCGTGATGTCGAGGGCGGCATCGGCCCACACCAGACCGGAGTCGGGGCCGTTGAAGATGTAGTACAGCCCGCGTTCCTTACCCACCACCTCGATAATCGGAGCAATCCGGCGCTGGAATTCTTCCTGCAACTGCTGCTGCAGTTCCTGCACCTCGGCCTGCGCGTCCTGCGTGGCGCGCTGCATGTCGACCTGGGCGCGCTCGACCTGTTTGGTCAAGTCCACACGAGCGGCCTCGCTCATGACGGCGCCGCTCTTGTCGAGCTTCTCCTGCAGCGCCTGAGCCGCCTTCTGGCGCTCGTTCAACTCGGCGACCTTGCGCTGCTGCAGGGCCTGCACCTTCGCACTCGCCTGCTTGCCGTCGTTTGACTCGGCCACCACGCGCTGCAGCACCACGAAGGCGATCTTGGCACCCTCTGGAAACGGCAGCACTGGTGCCGGGGGCGGGGCGGGAGCCGGGACTTGCGCGACGGGCGCCGCGGGCTTGGCCGGCCCGGGTGCCGGCTTGGCCGTCGCCGGCGCCGGTGCGGCAGGAATCTGGGCAAACGAAGCGGCTCCCGTCACCACGACGAGGCCAACGGCCACAACCATACGTCTCATTGCTGACATCCTTTTCGGCAAGACCGACAATCTTCGTATTTTACTCTACTACGCTGCGCCGAGTAAGATCGTGATACCCACCTGATTTTGAGGACTGTAATGCGCCGAGTCACCCTGGCTTGCACGTTGATACTTTCGCTCGTCGCCGCCGGCTGCGGCGACGACCCCATCACACCGACGGCCCCGACCCCGCCGGTATCGGTCACCGACACATTTACCGGAACACTCACGATAAACGGCGCCACCTCACACTTTTTTCCGGTGGCATCGCAGTCAGGCGGGACCGTCACAGTCACGCTCAAGGTCCTCACGCCCGACGCCGAGGCCGTTGTCGGCATGAGCCTGGGCACGTGGAACGGCACTGCGTGCCAGGCAAACATCTCGAATGACCGCGCCATGGTCTCGTCCGCGATCCTGGGCCTGGCCACATCGGCGGGTTCGTTGTGTGTCCGCATCTACGACGTCGGCAGGCTCGCTGAGCCCCAGGACTACGAAGTCGAAGTCGTGCACCCCTGATCCCGTCGGCCGGCGCGCATCCTGAGCGCCGCCGTCGGTCGATGGCTAGAACGTCGAGCCCACCGCGAACCGGAACGTGAACTGCTTTGCCGGCTGCAGTTGGTTGGTCAGCACCCCGCCGCGCGAGGGGTTGTAGGCGAAAATCAGCCGAAACGGGACGTTCAACACCGGCATGAAGAACCGGATCTCCGCACCCGTGGAGGCCTTCCACGCGTAGTCTTGCCCGATCACTTCGGTCGTTGGCAACGCAGCGTTCGGGTTGACGAACCCTGTGAATGCCAGCGGGTCGACCACCAACGGCTGGGGCGGCGGAACGACGCGGAGGATGTCCTCGTTCCAGCCGAAGCTCTCGCCGAGGTTGCGCACCTGTCCCGTGTCGAAGAAGAGCACGAGCCGGACGGGCCCGACCACCTGCACCAGATACTCAGCGTTGAACAGCATGCTCTTGTTGCCGCCGAGCACCACGTTGGTGGCCAGGTCGCGGGGGCCAATGGTTCGGATGTCGAAGCCCCGAATGCTGTACTCGCCGCCCAGGAAGAGTCGCTCGAAGATCGGCAACGCCTTGGTGTCGCCGTAGGGCCGGATGTATTGAAACTGGGCGCGCCCGCCGATCGACATCCGCGGCGTGATACGCCGGAAGCCCACGCCCTCGAGCGTCGGCTTGAGGAAGAACGTGTCGCCACCGGGGCCGGCGTATTCAAACGACGCCGTCAGCCGCCGCCCGGTGCTCGGAAAGATCGGGTTATCGACGGTGTTGAACGAGAAGCTGGGCACCAGTTTGCTGATCGTGCGCCTGCCACCCTGGCCGATGAGCAGCGAGTCGGCCAGGAAGGGGTTCTGTGCCAGAAGCAAGGGGTTGGTGTAGGCCACGTTCAGGTCGAGTACCTGGACCTGCTCGTAGCTGTAATTCAGGAACACACGCGAGAAATCGGCCACCGGGAAACCGGCGGTGAGGTTGCCGCCCTGCGACGCCTGTGTGAACTGATTGATGTAGTTCAACTTGCGCTTGAACAGGTCGACGCCGCCGGTGATGTTGCGGTCGAACAGGAACGGCTCGGTGAAGGCCACCTGGTAGTTCTGCGCCCGCGAACCGCCCTGCAGTGACAAGGTCAGGCTCTCGCCGCGGCCGAGAAAGTTGGCCGTCTGAAACGACAACTGACCGAAGAATCCCTCGAACTGAGACACGCCGGCGCCAAACGTCAGCTGGTTCCGGTTCTGCTCTTCGAGCTTGAAGGTGACATCGACCTTGTTCTTCTGGTCGGGCGTCTTCTTGACGTCGATGCCCTGCCCCTCTTCGAGCTGCTTGAAGTAGCCGACCTGGTTCAGGCGGCGCACGCTGTATTTGAGGGCCTCGGTGTTGAAGACGCTGCCTTCGATGAGGCGCATCTCGCGCCGCACGACCGTGTCCCTGGTGGTGGTATTGCCCGTGAAGGTAATCCGGTTGACGAAGTACTGTTCGCCTTCCTGGAACTGCATCGTCACGTCGACCGTCGGCTCCGACGGGCCGGCGAGCGGGCCGGTCGCGGCCGGCTGCGGCTTCAAGTCGGGGTAGCCCGTGAACTCGAAGTAGCCGCCGCCACCGTAGACCTCTTGCGACTTCCGCAGGCCGTCACGAACCCGCTTCTCGCTGTACCACTCACCCGGCAGCAACTTGAAGAGCGGCCGCAGGGCTTCCGACTTCACGACGGTGTTGCCGGCGAAGGTGAACTCGCCCACGCGGTACCGTGGCCCCTCGGTGAGCGGCACTCGCACCTGGATCCAGCGGGTCTTGCCATCTGGGCTGTCCTGCAGGGTCTTGAACTCAGGGGTGCCGACGCGAGCCTCGATGTACCCGCGATTCCGGTAGTTGGCCACCACCTTATCTGCGTCCTCTTCGAACTTGGCTTCCTTGTAGGTGCCGCCACCGGTCAGCCAGGAGAAGCGGCCGTGCTGCTTGGTCTCCTTCATCTGCCGTCGCAGGCTGGAGTCGCTGAGCGCCGTATTGCCCACGAAGTCCACTTCGCGGATCCGCACCTTCGGGCCTTCCTTCACGTCGAAGACGACCTTCACGAGCTTGGGACCACCGGGCAGCGTCTCCACGCTCGAGACGATCTCGGCGTCCTGGTAACCCTTCTCGCCCATCAGGTTCTGGATGATCCCCTTGACGCGGCGCACGGCGCCTTCGTCGAGGAAGGAATCCAGCCGCAGGGCCACGCCCAGCTCCTTCATCTTCTCGTCGACCTTGGTCCGCTCGACCTTGCTCGAGCCGGTGTAGTCGACGATCTTCACGCGCGGGCGCTCTTCCATGTTGAAGATCACCCGCTTGCCCATGACGCCATTGGCGTAGGGCTCGTCGAGCACTTCGACCGACAGGTTGTCGAGGAAGTTCGTGCCCCACAGCCGGCGGAAGTCGTCGCGCAGCTTGGCTTCGGCCGGTTCGTCGTAGGGCACCCACACGCCGTCACTGCTGCGGCTTGGTTGCGTCTGGATATAGTAGAGGTAGGTCTGCGGATCGATGAGCGACTCGTCAACTGGCTGGAATCGCAGCTGGATGAAGCGAATCACTGGCCCGGTCCCTACCGGGGGCATCCGCACGGCGGGTTGGACCGCGGCTGGAGGCGCGGGGGGCGCGGGCGCCGGCTGACGGGCCTCGGCGGCCCCAGACCACAGCAACACACCGAGCAGCGACAAGATACAGAGCCTACGCATTATCCTCACACCGGCAGCGGTACAGCTCGACGGCGCCCCCGAACATGCTGGCGGCTACCGGTCGCCGAATCCACTGATCCTACCGGATTCAGACGTCGGTGGAAAGCGGACGGCCTGCCCCGACGGCCTCTTCAACCTCGGCCCCAGGCCGATAGCCCAAGGACGCGCCATCGACGTAGACCTCGATCTCGCCGCCGCGGAGCCGTCCCCGGATGACCTCTTCGGCCAGGGGATCCTCTACATAGCGCTGGATGGCGCGCCGGAGAGGTCGTGCGCCGTACGACCGGTCCTTACACGTCACGTTGATCATCCAGTCGAGGGCGTCGGGGGTGAGGCGCACACTCATCCGTCGATCGGCCAGATTGGCATTCACCTGGGCCACGAGCAGCACCAGGATACGGCGCAGGTCGTCGTCAGAGAGTGCGTCGAAGACGATGAGCTCGTCGACCCGGTTGACGAACTCCGGATTGAACGTCCGCTTGACCTCACCAAGCACCATGTCCGTGATGGTCTTGGTGGTGTCACCGCCGTCGGACTGAAAGCCGAGCGTCGCGCGCTTCTGAATGAAGCGGGCGCCGATGTTCGACGTCATGATGAGAATGGCGTTCTTGAAGTTCACGCGGTTCCCCAGGCCGTCGGTCAGGTGGCCGTCTTCGAACACCTGCAGCAGGATGTTGAACACGTCAGGATGCGCCTTCTCGATCTCGTCGAGCAGGACCACGGAATACGGGCTGCGCTTCACGCGCTCGGTGAGCTGTCCGCCCTCCTCGTGGCCCACGTAGCCGGGCGGCGATCCAATCAGCTTCGACACCGAGTGCTTCTCCATGTATTCGGACATGTCGAAGCGAATGAGCGCCTGCTCGCTCCCGAACAGATACTGCGCCAGCGCGCGCGCCAGTTCCGTCTTGCCCACGCCGGTCGGGCCCAGGAACATGAAGCTGCCCACCGGACGCAACGGGCTCTTCAGGCCGGCCCGCGAACGGCGAATGGCGCGCGAGACCGCGGAGATCGCCTGTTCCTGGCTGACCACGCGGCGGTGCAGCTCCTCTTCCATCCGCAGCAGTTTGTCGCTCTCGTCCTGATTGATTGACGACAGGGGCACGCCGGTCCACTTCGACACGACCTCGTCGATCTCGGCGCGGCTTACTACCACGCGGCGCGCGTTGGACCGCACGTCGAAGCGTTCGCGGACCACCTGCAGCGTCTCACGGGCCGAGGATTCCTGGTCGCGAAAGTACTGCGCCCGATCGAAGTCCTTGGCCGATACGGCGTGTTCCATCTGCTCAACGGCCACGCGAATGCTCTTGTTGATCTCACCGAACTCGTCGCTGTACGACGCCTCGCGCAGCTTTGCGCGCGCGCCGGCCTCGTCGAGCAGGTCAATCGCCTTGTCGGGCAGGAAGCGGTCGGTGACGTAGCGATTCGACTGGTAGACCGAGGCCTCGATCGCGTCCTGCGAGTACTCGACGTGATGGAACTGCTCGTAGCGGTCCTTCACGCCCATCAGAATGCGAATCGTTTCCTGCTCGCCTGGCGGATCGACCTTGATGGCCTGGAAACGCCGTTCCAGCGAACGGTCCTTCTCGATGTACTTGCGATACTCGGCCGGCGTCGTCGCGCCGATGCAGCGGATCTCGCCCCGGCTGAGCGCCGGCTTCAGGATGTTCGCCGCGTCGAGCGACCCTTCGGCCGACCCCGCGCCCACGAGCGTATGCAGCTCGTCGATGAACACGATGATGTTCGGGTTCTCGGTGAGCTCCTTCATGATGGCCTTCAGGCGCTCTTCGAACTGACCGCGGTACTTCGTGCCAGCCACAATCAGCGAGATGTCGAGCGCCAGGAGCCGTTTGTCGGCGAGAAAGTGCGGGACGTCGCCGCAGACAATCTTCTGCGCCAGGCCCTCGACGATGGCGGTCTTGCCCACGCCAGGCTCGCCGATGAGCACCGCGTTGTTCTTGGTGCGGCGGCAGAGCACCTGCTGCACACGCTCGATCTCGTAGTCGCGCCCCACGAGCGGATCGAGCTGATTCTTCATGGCGAAGTCGGTAAGGTCGCGGCTGAACTCGGCGAGCAGCGGCGTCTCCTTCACCCGGGTCAAGGTGGTTTTCTCGTTGAGCAGCTGGACGATATCTTCGCGCACGGCATGCAGGCGCATGCCCTTCTCCATCAGAATGCCCGCCGCGACCGAACGCTCTTCCCGTAACAATCCGAGCAGCAGATGCTCGGTGCCGATGTAGTTGTGCAGGAGCCGGTCGGCTTCCTCGGCGGCGTACTGCAGCACGCGCTTGGTCTCGCCGCTGAACGGGATCTCGACCGACGTCGAGACCTTCTCGCGAAACACCGTACGCCCTTCGATGTCCTTGCGAATGGAATCGAGCGACAGATGAGACCGCTGGAAGATGCGGCTCGTCAGCCCCTTGCCTTCGCGGATCAGCCCCAACAGCAGGTGCTCGGTCTCGATCGAGATGCTGCCGAGCTGACTCGCCTCGTATCGGGCAAAAAACAATACCCGCCGTGCTCTTTCGGTGTACCGCTCGAACATCCGGCCGCCTTCGCAGGGGAGATGGAGAGTCCTGACGTACCGCCATTATACGGGATCCCGCGCGGAGTCGGGCCGCGGTGGCCTGACGGCCTCACCTGCGACACACTCGGTCGCGACTCGCGGATACAATCGCCGAGGAGGTTGCACCGTGGCAGACGCCGTCGGATTCATCGGACTCGGGGCCATGGGACGGCCCATGGCCCTCAACCTGCGCAAGCACGACGTGACGCTGGCCGTGCACAACCGCAGCGACGCCGCTGAGCGCGTGCTCGTCGAGGCGGGCGCCAGCGTGGCCACGACTCCGGCGGCGGTCGCATCGGCATGCCCGCTGATCTTCACCATGCTGCCAGACGCGCCCGACGTGGCCGCGGTGCTCGAGGGCGAGCGGGGCGTGCTCGCGACGATGCAGCCCGGCACCATCGTGGTCGACTCGAGCACCATCGCGCCCGACGCCGCACGCCGGTTCGCTGAGGCGGTCGCAGCGCGGGGCGGGCACTACCTCGATGCCCCAGTCAGCGGCGGTGAGATCGGCGCCATTGAGGGGACGCTGACCTTCATGGTCGGCGGCGACGGCCAGGCGCTCGACCGGGTGCGTCCGCTGCTGGCCATGATGGGCCGCGACGACCGCATCGTCCACGTCGGTCCTTCTGGCGCCGGACAGGTCTGCAAGGCGTGCAACCAGCTGGTCATTGGCGGCACCATGCTCGCGGTGGCCGAAGCCCTGGCGCTTGCGAAGAAGTCGGGCGTCGACGGCGCCAAAGTACGACAGGCGCTGCTTGGCGGATTCGCGGCCAGCCGCGTCCTCGAGGTGCACGGCGAGCGGATGCTCACGGGCAACTTCGCGCCAGGATTCAAGGCGCGGCTCTACAAGAAGGACCTGCGCATCGTCACTGAGGCGCTGGCGGCCCAAGGCGTGGCTGCACCCGGCACGGCCGTCGTGCAACAGATCGTGCAGGCACAACTCACGGCGGGCGGAGGGGACGACGACTACTCAGGCCTCGCGTCGGTCATCTTCCGTCTCGCGGGTCTTGCCTGACGCCTGCCCCATCTGTTCGAACATCACTTTCCGGTCCGGAGACGTCCCGTATGCCCGCCACCCACGTGCCCACCACTGCCGCCATCCTCGAACGCCTCGGCCTCACCGGTCTGAACCCCGGGGTGTCGACGGGCGTCGACGACTGGGCGATTGTGCCCGGCGCCGATGCGCTCACCTCGTTCGATCCGACGACCGGCGCGCCCATCGCCGCGGTCCAGTTGGCCTCTGAGGCTTCCTACGACCGCGTCGTCGAGGCCGCCGCAGCGGCCTTCCGCACCTGGCGTGACGTCCCGGCACCCAAGCGCGGCGACCTGGTGCGCGATCTGGGGCAGGCGCTGCGAGCCGCCAAGGAACCGCTCGGCGATCTCGTGTCGCTCGAGATTGGCAAGATCCGCGCGGAGGGCCACGGCGAAGTGCAAGAGATGATCGACATCTGCGACTTCGCCACGGGGCTCTCGCGTCAGCTGTACGGTCTCACCATCGCATCCGAGCGTCCTGGCCACCGCATGATGGAACAGTGGCATCCGCTCGGTCCGGTTGGAGTCATCACGGCGTTCAACTTCCCCGTCGCCGTCTGGTCCTGGAATGCCGCCATCGCCGCGGTGTGCGGAGATACGATCCTCTGGAAGCCTGCCGAGCCCACCCCGCTCTGTGCCGCGGCCGTGCAGCGCATCGCGAACTCCGTCATGGCGGACCACGGGCTCACGGGCATCTTCACCCTGGCCGTCGGCACCGGCGCCGCCATTGGCGAGCGCATGTTGCACGACGTGCGCCTGCCGCTCATCTCGTTCACAGGCTCCACCCCCGTCGGCCGCCGCGTGGCCCAGACGGTGGCCTCCGTGCTCGGCGTGACCGAGGAGGCGGGGCGCCCGGTGATCGAGGCGCTGGTGAAGTCGGTCAAGG
>JANNEJ010000905.1:0-2010 GCA_031378585.1 Acidobacteriota bacterium
GCCTGCTCAAAATGGGCGAGTTGCTGAATGCGACCGGCGTGCCTACGGCCGCCGCCACCGCCATCGGCGGCCTGCTGACCGGCGTTGACTGGCTGGTCGTGCTGGTGCTGGTGCTGCTGCTCTTCTTCGTGACGCACTACCTGTTTGCGAGCATCACGGCGCACATGCTGGCGCTGTTTCCGCCCTTTGTGACGCTGCTCATTGGCGTGGGCGTGCCGCCCACCCTGGCCGTATACAGCCTGATGTGTCTGGCCAACCTGCCCGCAGGCTTGACGCACTACGGCACGACGACCGGCCCGATCCTGTTCAGTCAGGGCTACGTGACCCTCGGCGAGTGGTGGCGCACCGGAGCCATCGTCGGTGCGGTCAACCTCGCCATCTGGCTCGTGGTCGGCCTGGCGTGGTGGCGCGTGCTCGGGTTCTGGTAGACGCGAACCCGACAGGCACGTCGCGTTCGGTCTCCACCCCGCGGCGCGGGCGTTGGCAGCGTCGCGGAAGCGCACTACACTCTTGCCTGATGCGGGACACCCTCGCGCTGATTCTCGGCGGCGGCCAAGGCAGCCGCCTTTTCCCCCTGACGCAGCACCGCTCCAAGCCCGCGGTGCCTATCGGCGGCAAGTACCGCCTCATCGACGTGCCCATCAGCAACTGCCTGCACGCCGATCTGCGTCGCATCTTCGTGCTCACGCAGTTCAATTCGGCG
Organism: Acidobacteriota bacterium; assembly: GCA_031378585.1. Lineage (GTDB taxonomy): Bacteria > Acidobacteriota > Vicinamibacteria > Vicinamibacterales > UBA2999 > CADEFD01. Next base: position 704 of record JANNEJ010000905.1, read on the forward strand.
TCGCTGAATCGCCACGTGGCCGGCGCGTACCGCATGGATACGTTCTCGAACGGCTTTGTCGAGATTCTGGCGGCCGAGCAGACCCCCGACAGCACCGCCTGGTTCCAAGGCACGGCCGACGCGGTCCGCAAAGCCGCGCGGCACTTCGCGCAGTATGACGCCGACTACTACCTGATTCTCGCCGGCGACCATCTCTACCGCATGGACTACGCGGCGCTGCTCGATGCCCACGTTGAGCGCCAGGCCGATGTCACGATTGCCGCCTTGCCCGTCGACGCCGCCGAGGCCACCGGCATGGGGATCTTCACGTTCGACTGGCGCGGCGCCATCGAGCAGTTCGAAGAGAAACCCGACCTGGCGCGGCTCTCGGCTATCGGCCGGAGCTCGCCGGCCGGCTCCACATTCATGACGCTGGCCGACGCCAAGCCGTTTGTAGCGTCGATGGGTATCTACGTGTTCACGCGCGAGGTGCTGTTTGACTTGCTCGAACAGGAGGACGGCGTCGACTTCGGACGCGAACTGATTCCCGCCGCGCTCGAGAAGTACCGGGTCGTCGCCCACCTGCACAGCGACTACTGGGCCGACGTCGGCACGGTCGAGTCGTTCTACAACGCCAACATCATGCTCACCGAACCCGGCGCGCCGTTCAGCTTCTACGATCACCGCCGTCCCATCTACACGCACCAGCGGTTCCTGCCGCCCTCGCGCGTCAACGGCGCCGTGTTCGAGCGCACGTTGCTGGCCGAAGGCTGCTACGTGGATCACGCGACGGTGCACGACTCGGTGGTCGGCATCCGCACGACGATTGGCGCCGGCGCACAGGTGCGGCGCTCGGTGCTGCTCGGCGCCGACGCCTACGACGCGCCCACGCACGGCCATGCCAGCGGCGTCGCCATGGGCATCGGGCCGGGCGCGGAGCTCGACCGGGTGATCGTCGACAAGAACGCGCGCATTGGCGAGGGCGCGCGGCTTCTGAACCTGCAAGGGCTGCGCGAGTTCGACGGACCGGGTTTCTGCGTCCGAGAGGGCATCCTCATCGTGCCGAAGAATGCCGTGGTTCCACCAGGCACCGTCTTCTAGCGCGTTGAAGGCGTAACCCAGAATTAACGGCTCCGTAACGGCAGGGACATCTCGTGTGAGTACCGTGAACGCATGAGCCTCCAGCACAGCCCGAGCCCGCGTGCCAGTGACAGCCGGTCCGCAGGAGGCACCCCGCTGGCGAATGCCGCGCCGCAGGGCTCTGTGCCGTCGGCGCTGCGTCCCGTGCCAACGCCGCGCGCCGGGCGCCGTCGCGTGCTGGTGGTGGA